>JAJRTB010000023.1 GCA_024278495.1 Deltaproteobacteria bacterium | reverse complement strand
TCTATCCCCTCCTGACCCGGTTGACGGCACTGACCTTTCTTTGAGCATTGCCGGGACCGTTCAAAAGGTTTTCGGAAGCAGGCTTGAGCAAAACATGATATCCGCTGCGGGTTTACGATGAGAGGAGCGCTGCCTGAACCGTTTCCGTCAGGTCATGGAGCCGGAATGGTTTAGTGATTGCCGCCCGGAAGCCATATTTTGCGAATTCCGCCATGACCGGTTCATTTGAGTAGCCGCTGGTCACGACTACCCTGGCGGCGGGATCCAGTTTGAGGATCTCGGTGATCGCATCTTTGCCGCCCATGCCGCCGGGAATGGTCAGATCCATGATGACCAGGTCGAAACGCTCGCCCTGGTCCATGGCCTCGCGATAACAGTCAACGGCCTGCCGTCCGTCATGCACGGCAAGGGTGGTGTGGCCCATATGGTGCAGCATTTTTTCAGCGACCTCGCAAACCATCTCTTCGTCATCCATGATCAGGATCCGTTTTTTTCTGAAGGGCGGATCGATCCGGCCGGCCGGTTCAGGCTTTGTCCGTGCTGTTTTTTTGCTGCTTGCCGGCAGGAGAAGAGAGAACTCTGTTCCTTTGCCGGGGGTGGATGTCGCCCGGATGATTCCCTGGTGCCGGGTGATGATGGAGTGGCAGATGGCAAGGCCCAGGCCGCTTCCCCTCTTTTTTGTCGTAAAGTATGGGTCAAAGAGGTTTTTAAGAATTTCCGGGCCCATGCCCGGTCCTTCGTCTTTCAGGCGGATTTCAACCCAGCGGACGTGGGGCAGGTTTGTCTCAGGCAGCCTGCCCTCACGATTCCGGCCGCTGATGGTCAGTGTGCCTCCCCCGGTCATCGCTTCCCTGGCATTGATCACAATGTTCTGGATAACCTGGCTCATCTGTCCCGGATCGACATCCGCCAGCCACAGGTCATCCGGCAGGTCCATCTTGCAGCGGACAGTACTGCCCCGCAGGTTGAACAGGGCCGAATCCCTGATGATTCCCCCAAGGGAGACCGTTTGCCGGATCGGACTGCCTCCCCGGGCAAAGGTCAGAAGCTGCCGGGTCAACTCCTTGGCCCGGAGCGAGGCCTTTTCCGCATCAACGAGCAGGGGAGTTACCTTGCCCTCCCGGTCGTCAAGGCGGACACGTGCCATGTTGATGTTACCCAGGATTGCCGCCAGGATATTGTTGAAATCGTGGGCAATGCCGCCGGCCAGGATCCCCACGGCCTCCAGCTTCCTGGTTTTCTGCAGTTCTTCTTCCATCCGGACTCGTTCAGTGACATCGCGAAAGACCAGGACTACGCCTATTACTTTGTCGTTCGCAACCCGGATGGGGGCCCCGCTGTCGGCGATAATCCGCCTGGTACCATCCCTGGCCGTAAGGATGGTCTGGTGGGACAGGGGCATGATTGTGTCCGCGGCCAGAATGCGTTCAACCGGATTGAACACCTCTTCATTCCTGCCTTCGGCCGTTATGCGGAACACTTCTTCCAGGGGACGTCCCATGGCCTCTTCCTGTTGCCAGCCGCAGAGTTTTTCCGCCTCCCTGTTGAGCATGCGGACCCGGCCGTCGGTATCGGTTGTGATGACGCCGTCGCCGATGCTCCTGAGGGTGACGGCCAGACGCTTTTGCTCGGCGGCCAGTTCGTGGAGGGCCTTTTTTCGTTCGGTGATTTCCTGAAACGAAGTGACCGCACCGATCAGCTTGCCGTCGGCGTCCCGGAACGGACGGGTTGTCTGGAGGAAGTATTTTTTCGACCCGTCTGGAAAGGTCTTGAGGACTTCGCCGGTATTCTGTTTTTCGCCGCCCAGGATACGTTCCAGGGGACATCTGTCGGTGTGGCACAGCTGACCCGGCCTGGACTCGTAACATTTGAGCGGGGTGTCAGTTTCATGGCGGGATGCCGGCCATATCTTCCGGTAGGCCTCGTTGGTTTCCAGGAGTTGATAGTCCATTGCCGTGATGCAGATCGGCGCGGTGCTGTTGAAAATATTAACCAGGGTGGCCGAGGTCTGCCGCAGCTGTTCTTCGGCCCGGCGGCGCTGTTCGTTTTCCTCCATGAGTTTCGTGTTGGTCCGGGCAAGCTCGCTGGTGCGCCGCTGAACCAGTTGTTCCAGTTCTTCATGGATTTTTTGGAACCGTTGAAAGGAGATGCTGAACGCAAAGATGATAATGAAAGCGGCCGAATTGACGGCCCCGCTGTAGGGCGAAATGGTTGCCCACAGCCGGTGCAGGTTGTGATAGAGCAGGATCTGTTTGACCAGGTGGCCGAAGGAGCGCGAGACGGCAAAGAAGACAACGGCCAGGGTCAGGAGAAAGATGTAGTCCCGGAAAATATCCTTCTGGTCAGCCCGGCGCCAGTGCCAGGATTTCCGGGCACACAGGAGCGCAATGGCCAGTGTCAGCAGCGACCCTGCCGTGTCAACGACGACAACGGGTGTCCACGAAACGGTCATGGCTGCCTGCTCCACCTGGTGAGCGCGCTCAGCAGGAAAAGAAAGGCCGGGACAAGCAGCAGATGGTCCAGCCTGCTCAGGAAGAACAGAGCATCAAGGGGAGATGTAAGGATGTAGCCGGTTGTCCTGCCGGCTGCCCGAATAAACCTGTCCGGATCAATAAGTTCACGGTGCCAGTGACCGTAGAAGGTCAGGACATTCCAGAGGAGAGTCAGGCCGACAAAAATCTTGAACTGAAGCCACCCCGGCCCCTGGCACGCTTTTCGGAACAACCGGGAAAAGAGAAACAGCATGCCGGCAATAAAGAGCAGGTGCGCAATCTGGTGTGAAATCAGGCCTTCGGCGCCGCCGTGCTGCTGGACAGCCAGCGCCGGAGCAGGGAGGAGAAAGGCCGACAGGAACGCCGGGAGAAAGGAAATCAGCGTACCGCCGAGTGTCCGGGTTCCGGGCCGGATGCGTTTCTTTTTCTTTGGTTTTTCTCTGGTGGCTGTTCCGGTTACCCCATAAAAAGACCCTCGGCCACCATGTGCTGGTGGGAATGATAATTAATTATTTTATAATTTCAGCTATTGTTTATCTTACAATATTGAAACTTGTACGTCCAGTTGATTGTGCGGTTTTTTTGTGACCGGCAGGGGTGGGGAGGGTGGCCTGGAAATGTCAATACCGGGTTCCGGGCCGGAAACGGGTGGGATGTTTACGAATACCCGGGAGGAGTTCGGAAGCGGCAAACCCTGTTCTGTGAAAAGAGGTTGCTTTCGTAGAGCATGTGTACTAGAATCGTGCCTGGGGCTAAACGAACGTTTGATCAATACGGTGGGCACAATGACTCGCAGAGAAGAAGGCGGAGTGAAAGGGGCTGATGCGCGGCAGCGTATTCTTGACGCGGCCGTGGTTCTGTTTGCCCGTCAGGGTTTTGACCGGACCGGTATGCGGGCCCTGGCGGAGAAAGCCGGCGTCAATCTGGCCATGATTAACTATTTCTATGGCTCCAAGAAACGACTGCTCACCGAAATCCTCGATATTTTTTTTGCGGGTTATCTTGAGATCGCTCGCGACGAGCTGGCTGCCACCGGCGAGCTGTCGGCCCGGGTTCGGCGCTTTGTCCGCCGCGCCATCGCCTTTTTCGCCAGCCATCGGGATTTTATGCTGGTCGCCATTTCGGAACTGCATCACGATGATCCGGAAATTATCGGACACAAGGCGGCGTGGGCCCGGCAGATGCTTGAGGTCATGGAAGAGTCCTTTGCGCCTTCCCCGGCCGCCGCGGAGGAGATGCATCTTTCTCCGAAACTGATGGCCCCCCTGTTGACCTCCATGATGGCCTCGCGTTTTCTTTTCTCGCCTGTTCTGGACAGGGTGGACCGGGATCCGGGAGACATGGTTGAGTTGGAGCGCTACAGTGAAATCATCGCCGGCATTGTTCTTCACGGCATAACCGGAAGAGTGGCCCGGGGAGTGGACGCATGAAAACGAAACAACTCTCAGCGGTGCGGGCCAGGGACTGGGCAGTCGCCCGGAACGTTTTTCTGATAGTGGTATGTGGTGCCCTGCTGATTGCGGCCGGGCAGGTGGCATCGGCCCGGGCCATGACCCTTGAGGAATGCGTGGCCCTGGCCCTTGAGAATAATCCGGACATCCGAAAGCAGCAGGTTAACATGGAGCTCGCCCTTGAGGGCGTGAGCGAGCAGAAGGCGTTGAACTTCGGGAAACTTGACGTGATCGCCGGCTACACCCGTTACAACCTGCCCCGGACCCTGGCCCCGTTGACCCCTGGTTCCATCTTTGGTGATCCGGCCGGGGTACCCACCACCGAGGACCTGTTTGCCGCCGGGGTTGTCTATGAGGTCACCCTGTTTACCGGGTTTGCCCGGACCCGGGCCGTGGAAATATCAGCCCTGGAAAAAGAAATGGCCGGAGCCGCGTATAAACTCAGCCGTGAACAGTTGATCTATAACGTGCGGGCCCTGTACGTCAATATCCTCTCCCTCCAGGCCCAGGAGCGGGCCCAGCACACGTATGTTGAGGCCCTGGAGCGGCTGGCGGCGGACGTGGCCCGCGAGGTGCGACTCGGGAGCAAGGCCCGGGTGGATCAGCTCAAGGCCGAGACCGATCTCGCAAACGGTCGGTCCCGTCTCACCCAGTTGGTCGGCAACATCGCCATCCTCAAGAGTTCGCTGGCGACCCTGTTGAACGTCGATCCCCTGCCCGAACTTGAGGATATCGCGCCCCGGACCGGGGAGCTTGTCCCCCTGGACACTGATTATCAGGATCGACTAGGGAACCTTGAACGCCTGCGTGCGGCCCGGTTGGCCGTGGAAAAGAACGCCAAGGCCGCGGAAAAATCAGAAGGGGCCCTGTATCCTCGGGTCGTGTTCAACAGCTCCTACGGTCAGAACTTCGGTCCCAACGACGACTCCAACTTAAACAGCGGCGACTGGGAGAAACAGGAGGTGTGGCAGGCGGGCCTGAACCTGCGCTGGAGCATCTTTGATTTCGGCTCCACCCGTTCACGGGTACGAAAGGCCAGGCTCCTTGAGCAGCAGAGTCGTTATGAGTTGCGGAAAACCGAACTGGAGCTGAAACGGTCCCTGCAGGAGGCCGTGACCAAGGTTAACCTGGCGGTGGCCGACTACGACTCGGCCCGGCAGGAGCTGGCCATGACCCGTGAAACCGAGAGCGTCGAGCAGGTTCGTTATGACAAAGGCGCGGCCGATATCAATGATCTGCTCTATGCCAAGGCTCGTCATCAGCTGGCCCGAAGCCGTTTTGTCAGTGCCGGTTACAATTACCACGCGGCCCGCTTCTATCTTGAATACCTTCTGGAGCAGGGAGAGAACAGATGAAAAAGATTATTCCCATCATCCTCATAGTTGTCCTGGCCGGCGGCGGCGTCATGCTGGTCAAAAAGAGGCGGGCGGCCATGAACGAGGCTCCGACCCCGGTCCCGATGAACTATACGATTCAGACGGCCCAGGCAAAGACCAGAACCGTTTCCCAGACCGCGGTCTTTCTTGCCCTGCTG
>JAJRTB010000292.1 GCA_024278495.1 Deltaproteobacteria bacterium | reverse complement strand
GAGCCCGGCGCAATCCGCCGCCGGTACCCAGCTCCTCCTCCTCGTTTTGGAACGACACCCCGGGCAGATCCCGAACAGCTGCTTCGATCATGCCGCCGAGATAATGGCCGTTGACCAGGATCCGCCCGCAACCGCCTATCCGCAGTATCTCGATCAGGACCAGCAGCAGAGACCGGTTCAGAACGGGAAAAAGCGGCTTGGGCCGCAACAGGGTATAGGGACGCAGCCGGGTCCCGAACCCGGCCGCAAGAATCATCGCCTGCATATCCTTTCCCTCACCTGTCGCACGCTGCTTACCTCAACCTCACACCACAACACCTGCCTACAGTCCACAGTCTGAATTTTACCAGATTAGCGCTCTTTAACACTGTTTTTCATCACGTTTTCGGGTATAATTTCATTTTATTCAGGCGCTGAGGAATCATTGCCGCATCATGCCATCTTTCCCTTGCAGATCCGAACCGGTTTGCGATAGATTACTCAATTTAGCTTCTCACCTGGATACAGACAGCTTTCAAGACAATACCATGATATCACTTCTCGATTACGGCGCGGGCAATGTCAGGTCGGTCATCAACGCCCTGGAACGGCTTGGTGAAACCGTGCGGACCGTGACCCGCGGCAACGACATAGTTCAGGCCGAGCGCCTGATTTTTCCGGGCGTGGGGAGTTTCGGCGCCATGATGCAGAGCCTGGCCGACAAACAGTTTGTGGAGCCGCTCCTGGCCTATCTCGATTCCGGCAGGCCGTTTTTCGGCATCTGCCTGGGGTTGCAGGCCCTGTTTGAAACCAGTGAGGAGGCGCCCGGAATCCGTGGCCTGGGCTTCATTCCCGGAGAGGTACAGCGGTTCAACACAGACCTTGCCGTCCCGCACATGGGCTGGAACGGCATCAAGGCCGCGCAGCCTTCGCCTCTGTTCGACACCCTGACCGGCGCGGAAAAATTCTACTTTGTCCACTCTTTTCACGTCGCGCCCGGGAACGATGACGACGTGCTGACCAGGACCGACTACGGCTATGAGTTTGTGTCCGCCATCCAGCGGGGCAACATCGTCGCCACCCAGTTCCATCCGGAAAAGAGTGGTCCGGCCGGATTGACCCTGCTGGAAAATTTTCTGGCCGCTTCCAGGGAAGCAGTCGTACCGCGGTCCTGTCCGGCCACGACCCGCCTGGCCAAACGGATCATCGCCTGCCTGGACGTGCGCTCAAACGACCGGGGCGACCTGGTCGTCACCAAGGGCGACCAGTATGACGTGCGGGAAAACGGCGATGTCCGCAACCTGGGCAAGCCCGTGCAGCTGGCCGAGCGTTACTACAGGGAGGGGGCGGATGAGATCACCTTTCTCAACATCACCGCCTTCCGGGATTTCCCCTTAAAGGATATGCCCATGCTGGACGTCCTGCGGGAAACCTCGAAAAACGTCTTTGTACCCCTGACTATCGGCGGCGGTATCCGCGACTACACGGACAAGGACGGCGTCTTTTACCCGGCCCTTGACGTGGCCTCGGAATACTTCCGCTCCGGCGCCGACAAGATATCCATAGGCAGCGACGCGGTCCTGATCGTGGAGGAGGTGCTCAGGACCGGCAAACCATCAGGCATGAGTTCGATTGAGCAGATCGCCCGGGTCTACGGCAACCAGGCCGTAGTCATCTCGGTGGACCCCCGCCGGGTCTACGTCATGGATCCGGACGCGACATCCCATCCCGTTATCAGAACATCCATACCCGGCCCCGGGGGTGAAGAATACTGCTGGTACCAGTGCACCATCAGGGGCGGCCGGGAAGGCCGGGACCTGGACGCGATCACCCTGGCGCGGATCTGCGAGGAGCTGGGCGCCGGAGAGATCCTGCTCAACTGCATAGATAAAGACGGCACCAACTCAGGCTTTGACCTGGAACTGATCAACGCCGTCAGGAACGCGGTATCCATCCCGGTCATTGCTTCAAGCGGCGCCGGCAGCGCCCTCCATTTCCAGGAGGTATTCAGCGCAACAGACGCTGAAGCGGCCCTGGCCGCAGGTATCTTCCACCGGCGGGAGGTTGCCATCGACGAGGTCAAATCCTTCCTGCGCAACACCATAGAAATACGAGAAACGTAACCAGCCACAGGATAAAAGGGTAAAATGAAAAGGCCCGATGGTGTTCAACCATCGGGCCTTTTGTGTCTGATTATGTAGGTAACCGGGTCGGTGGTTTACTCCGGTTCGTCATGGCACAGGTCACAGTCCTGCGGAATGACCTTGCCGACCTTGGTCTGATGCTCGTCATCATGGCAACGCCAGCAACCGTATCCCTCGTCGGCATTCTGGTGGCCCAGGTGCGAGCCGTAGGTCCCCCAGGTGATCTTCATGGCAGGCCAGATGTTGTTCATGTAGGTTTCAAGGAGATACTGACCGGCCTTGACCAGCAGTTCACCGTTTTTCTCTACATAATCGTTGCCGTGGCGCTCGCCCTGAAGTTCGATCAGTGTCTTGATCATCAACTCCCTGGCCTCATCCCTTGAGGCGTACTCCTTCTCAAGAACGGTGATGCTGTCCTCGCGGATGCCGGGGAGAGTCGGCTCAATACGACGACTCAGCAACCCGAAATCGACCCGCTCTTCGAGACGGTCATAGACATGGGTTGGCCGGTTATGGCAATCGATACAATCCATGGTGCGCCATTCAAGATCCTCCGCGGCGATTTCCTCGCTCCCTTCCGGAATTTCAGGATTATCAACGGTAAACTCTTCAACAACACCGTCAGGACGGGTCACCTTGACGGTTCCGACAGCGGTCCGTTTTCTGTTGAGAGGCTGATACTCGATCTTGACGTTATCACTGACATGCCAGTGAATCCCCTCGAACTCGCTGGTCTTGGGGTTCCGGCCGCCGATATGCAGTGCAATTTCCTGGCGCTCCGGATTTTCCTGGTCATCGTTGGTAAAGCTGATAAACTCCTTGATCCGTTTGCCGTGGAACTTTTCAGGCCAGTGACACTCCTCGCAGGTGTCCCGGGCGGGACGCAGATGCTCGACCGGAGACGGGATCGGCCGGCTGAAGTCATCAGTTATAACAGCCGCGACCTGGCGCAGGCCCGAAATCTTGGACTTGACGAACCAGGATACGCCCGGCCCGATATGACACTCAACGCACCGCACCTTGGCATGGGGTGAGCGGGTGTAGGCGGTATATTCCGGGTCCATGACCTGATGACAGAGCTTGCCGCAGAAAAACGGCGATTCCGTGAAATGATAGCCTTCGTAGCCGATAACAACCAGTATGGAAATATTGAGCACGGTCAGGGCGGTAAAGCCGATCATGTACTTCCGGTGCTTCGGATTGCTCAGATCAATGCACAGCGCCCGGTCGCTCAGTTCCGCTCCGAGTGAGTCCGACAGCCAGTGCTTTCGCTGAATATAACAGGCAAGCGGGATAACCAGGAGCCCCATGACCATGAAGCCCGGCAGAATCATATAACAGAGAGCCGCGAAATACGGATTGTCGACCAGCCCCATAAGATCGAGAGCCAGGCCGATCATCATCAGAACGACACTGATGGTCGTGGTGGCGACGCCAATCAGGCCAAGCGGTGTCCTCCACATGGCCCATAAGCAATTTTCCCACAGCCCCCGCTCATGAATCGGCGGCGGGGGGACCATCCCCTCATTCATATTGGTTTCATCAGTCTGGTTAGTCATTTCTCTTCATACCTCCTATTTTGTTTTGCACTATTGTCCCCATCTTTTCTGTGGATTCCCGAACTTTCAGCAAAAGATCCAGCAACTCTTCATCAAGCGTCCCTTCCCCCTCATCCAACAGGAGCTGGGTATAGTTCATTATACCGTTCAGGGCATTACTGAACCTGTTCAGCTCATGCGGTGAAAAGGAAAACCGGCCCTGCCCGTCACCGTCCGTGCGACTCAACCCTTCCAGGATCAGCAGGTTAATCTGCTCGGTCAGCTCAACGATCTCCCGGCACGCCTTTTCGTCAACAGGCACGGGATCCCGGAGCATAGGTTGCTGCAGGGATCTGACCAGGGCCAGCAAGGGCATCATGGCCTTCTGGTACAAAAAAATAATAAGCAGTGACACACTGCCTATTATCAAGGTCAGGGCTCCGATAGCCAGTCCCTGAAACCTGATGAGGCGCGTTTTCATCTGACCAGACAAGACCCGGTCAAACTGCATCAGGTTTTCAGACAGGACCCGCAACTGATCATGCAGCTTAAGCACGGTTGCTGTCCGGTCCGGATTTTCCGCCACTTCCCGAATCAACAGCGCCATGCCGGGCAGGTCAACCTGGTTGATCAGGGCCAGCTTGTACTCGCCGGGCACCAGGGTATTCTCCAGCATCCGGTTCAAATCAACGTTCAACGCCTCGACCTTGGCCGCGGCTTCCTCCATGCCTCCGCTGCTCCGGGACAAAAGAGACCGTGTCAAATGCTCACGCAGTGAATCAAAGCGAAAGAGAATTTTTTCACCCTGGTAAATTACCGTATCGTACTCATGGGTGAAGCGATACTGGATCAGGCCCAGTATAACCACCAGTGTCAACAGGGCGGCTACCCCACAGAAGACACTGAACAAGATCTTACGCAACGATACCATTCATCACCGGCGTCCCTGTAGCCTGAATCCCAGACGTCCAGGCATTACACAACAAAAGCCGGAGAGATACAATCTCCCCGGCCGGCCCTGACATTATCGCGTGCAGGGCGTATACATGCTCCGGCTGCCTGATTCGGCAGCCGGATATCTGATCGACGCTTTCAGTTCTTTACAAAACTTTTCCTCTTACTTCAGACTTTCTTTTTTTTCAACTACATTCCGCCAACTGCTTTGAACCAGTTGCCGATGAATGCAAGGGGGCCCCCGCTGGCAACCATGCCGCCGACAAAGCAGGCCAGACCCCAGATACCGATCAGGGCGGAGACGATACCTACCGTATAGATACCGGCCCTTGAGATTTCATTGGTTGTGACTGCGTCATCCGTGCGAACCCTGGTGCGTGTGTAAACCGTGCTCTCTTTCATTTCCTTTCCTCCGGAATTATTTTTTCCATGCTCAATATCAATGGTTGTATTTCCTCAATCCCGCCGGCTTACCCGAAAACAGCCTGCACCCAGTTTGAAACCATCGGGGCTACCCCGCCGCTGGCCACAATACCCGCGACGAATGCGGTAACGACCCAGGCGCCTACCAGTCCCGCGGCCACGGCCAGAGAGACTATTGCCACCTTATTTACTTCGGTTTTTACGTTTGCGTTCTCGGCCTGGCGGGTCCTGACTTTGACTGCTGTGTTTGACTTTGTCATCTTCCTTCTCCTTTTACTATTTCCTGTTTCGCTGTGTCTCTTTTTCTTAAACTGCCTTGCACTATTCTGTTCGATTTCCTTCGTTGTGCCTTCTTACTTGCACTCTGCATGCCAGTTTCCCGAGCTCACACTCTCCCCAGCCACTTGAGAGCCACCCGCATAGCTCATAATGCATTGTTTTATTTAACAAAAAAATTATTATTATTTCCTCTCATACCCGACCTCCCTTCCGTGTGCAACATAAATACTGTAGCAACAAATGTGTCGCGACGCAACACATTTGTTGCTACAGTTACGTTGCGACGCCACACTTAATGCAACAGTTTCGCTGGCAGGCCCTGGCTACGATTTACGTAAAATACGCTGGCATGAGAAAACGCAACGGCCCGGGAAAAGGTACAGGGCAGAGCGTTGATACATATAATCTCCAACGACTATGCACCGCCGCACGCGGCTACTACATATCTGAAGAAATTTCAAGGCAGACGGCACCCCCCGGTCGAAACGGAGGTGCGGTTTTTCCGCATCCGGCTCATCAAAGATCTCTTGCCACAGGACACTAATAAGGAGTTGACGGCTCTTTTATGCCTGGATCCGATGAGCGTTCACCCGTGGTGCAGATGAAAGTGATCAAACCAAGGGGCTATTGTAACCTATGCCCCATGGTTTGATCGCTTTCAGATGGGCCGGCGGGTGGGCGCTCTGACGGGCGATGTCGAGTGAGAACCCGTCTGATTGAATGAGAGAACAAATATTTCACTTTTACAATACGTTAGTTG
>JAJRTB010000022.1 GCA_024278495.1 Deltaproteobacteria bacterium | reverse complement strand
GCCATCTGCAGGAACTCCTCGGTGGCCTCGTCGCGGATAACGTCGATGACGTCATCAACCGTAATAATGCCGACCAGCTTGAATGTCGCGTCCACGACCGGCAGGGCCAGCAGGTTATACTGGGAAACCAGATGGGCCACCTCTTTCTGGTCGGTATCCGTGGTCACCGAGATGACATTTGTATTCATGATATTCTTGAGCCGGCGGTGCATGGGCTGCAGGATCAATTCGCGCAGGGAAAGCACTCCGGCCAGCTGCCCGTCGCCGTGGGTGATATAGAGGTAGAAGACCATTTCCTTGTCTTCACTTCGTTTCTGCACCTTGTGAATGGCCTCGCTCACGGTCAGGTCCTCGTCAAGATACATGAAATCCGGCGACATGAGCCCACCGGCCGTTTCCGGATGATACTTGAGCAGCTCTTCCACCTCGATCCGGTCCGCCGTATCCATATGGGCCTGAATCTCACCGGCCAGGTCGTCCGGGAGGGCATCCAACAGGTCGGCCGCGTCATCCGAGGCCATGCTGGTCACCACCCGGGCCAGGAAACGGGGCGAAAAGCCCTCGATCAGCTCAACCATGATCGACTCGTCGAGTTCACTGAGGAAATCCCCCACAGACTCGGTCTGGGCGATTATCTGGAAAATATCTTTCTGTTCAAGGGGGTTGAGCGAACGGAAAACCCAGGCCAGGTCGGCCGGGTGTGTCTTCCGGACCAGCTTGACGATATTGTCGACAGCCTTCTTGCGATGCAATCGCCGAAGGGTATCCAGCAGGACCTTCCCTTCCACACCGATCATTTCACGTTTGGGTGTTTTTTCCATGAGACTGTCTTTGCATAAAAATGGACCGGAATCCGTGAGCGTTCACCAGTGGCGCAGATGGAAGCGATCTTCGCCGTGGGCCGTAGTGTACCATGCCCCACGGTTGGCGCGCTTTCAGATGTGCCGCTGAAAACCCCCGCAGGTCAGAACCGGGTGAGCCGTCCGCGCCAGCACGAATCTGCGGCGCCCCTGGTTTGAGGTATATAAAAACACACAGGTACCACTCCTGTGATCAGTTAGAACATAACTCGTCACTGTGTTTGTCACCAGGGGTTTTGTCTGCCAAAAATGTGCAGTTTTTTTTAGCAGAAACGGGTTGAAAAAGCTATCGCAAAAGACCGGTGGCACGGGCGATGAACAACGTGATAAACCCAATGCCCATAGAGAGTAACCCGAGGACCCGCAACTGGGCCGGGGGGATCCGGGTCAGGTGTTTCAGCCACCGCTGCATGGCCTCGGGAGAGGCGACATAGGGCAGACCTTCAAGAACCAGGACCAGGCCGATCAGGGTGACGAGCAGCTTCATGTCCCACAGCGTAACAGATGGCGCCGCCGAACGCAACGACCATGACAAAACCATTGACAACCGGCCGGAAAAAAACTAATTTTTGAGCCGTTCCCATTGATGCCCGACGGTTTCGACTGATATCGTATACTGCCGCGCCGGACGGCCATGACCCCCAGGCAGGCAGGAGCATCCAGACGGCAAACCAGGGGCATGTTCACATGACGACCAGCGCCTTGAACACTCAGCGGGATGCTTCCGGGCATCCGCGATAAACCTTAACGCAACACGCAGGCAACCTTCAACCATGACGCACACCCCTTCTTCCAGATACGCAGAGGCCGGCGTCGATATCGACAAGGGCAACGAGTTCGTCCATCGAATAAAAAACATTGTCAGCGATACCCACAGCAGGGGCGTGTTGACCGACATCGGCGGGTTTTCCGGTCTGTTTGCCATCGGCAACGCCGGTTTTGAAGACCCTGTCCTCATCGCCTCCACGGACGGGGTCGGCACCAAGCTGACCATTGCCAAGCTCTGCAACCGCCATGACACCATCGGAATCGACCTGGTTGCCATGTGCGCCAACGACGTGGTGGTCAGCGGAGCAAAACCGCTCTTCTTCCTGGATTACTTTGCAATCAGCAAACTTGACGTGGACATGGCCGTCGAGGTGGTCAGGGGCATCGCCGAAGGGTGCAAAACGGCGTCCTGCTCCCTGATCGGCGGCGAGACCGCGGAAATGCCGGGCCTCTACCGGCCCGGCGACTACGATATTGCCGGTTTTGTGGTCGGCATTGCCGAGCGTGACAAGATCATCGACGGCAGTGATATCAGGGTCGGCAACAAGGTGATCGGCCTTGCCTCCTCCGGCCTGCACAGTAACGGCTACTCCCTGGTCAGGAAAATCTGTTTTGAAGAGCTCAGCCTGTCCGTGGACGAGCAGATCAGCGAATTCGGCTGCAGCCTGGGGGAGGAACTGCTGCGTCCGACCCGCATTTATGTGGACGCGATCCTCAAAACAATGCGAAACCACAAAATCAACGGCCTCATCCACAACACCGGCGGCGGCTTTATCGACAACGTGCCCCGGGTCCTTCCCGCCGGCTGCAAGGCCGTCATTGATCCGGACGCCTGGGACGTGCCCCCGGTTTTCACCTTCCTTGAGAAAAACGGCAATGTCTCGCGAGCCGAGATGTTCCGGACCTTTAACATGGGCATCGGCATGATGGCCCTGGTGGATGACAACAAGGTGGAAGACGTCATGCAGCAACTTGAAGCCTTTGGGGAGAAGCCGTACGTGATCGGCGAGATCCTGCCCACCGACGACAGCGACAGCCGGTGGGTCACGATCAGGGGCGTGGTTGAATAGAAACCGGCTCACCGGCGCAGTCCCTGGTCCCGCCCTTTAACTTGTACAGGGCGTGCCCGAGGGCGGGCAGCACCACCCCGATATTCTCCCGGGCCGCCTTCAGGCTCCCGGGCAGGTTGATAATCAGGGTGGCGCCCCGGATCCCGGCCACGCCGCGCGACAGCATCCCGTTGGGAGTTTTGGCCAGGCTGGCCATCCGCATGGCTTCCGCTATTCCCGGCACCAGCCGGTCCACGACCTCCAGAGTCGCCTCGGGCGTCACGTCGCGGGGAGACATGCCGGTACCGCCGGTGGTAAGTATAAGATCAACCCCCCTCTCATCCGCCCACTCCCGCAGCCGGGCAGCGATCAGCTCCCGGTTGTCGGCAATAATCTCTGCCACCGCCTCCACGTACCCCTGCCCGCGCAAAAGCTCCCGGAGATACGGACCGCTGGTGTCATCGCGTTCCCCCCGGGCCCCCTTGTCGCTCAGGGTCAGGACGCCGAAGGTATAGGCTTCTTCTCCTGCCACGCCGCACCCTTATCCTTCCTGGTTGGCTTCGCTGATGATCTTCCCGGCCAGGTGGGAGGGGACCTCCTCGTAATGGGAAAAGGCGACCTGAAACGTGGCCTGGCCGCCGGTCATGGAAGTCAGGTCAGGCGCGTAGAGGAGAATCTCCTTCTGGGGCACATGGGCGCTGATCACTTCAAACCTGTCGGTTGAATCCATGCCCAGCACCTTGCCGCGACGGCTGTTTAAATCGCCCATCACGTCACCGACATGCTCCTTGGGCACCTGAATGGTCACCTCCATGATCGGCTCAAGCAGGACCGGATCGGCCTCCTGCACGCCCTTTTTAAAGGCCAGGGAACCCGCTACCTTGAACGCCATTTCCGAGGAATCCACGGAGTGGAAAGAGCCGTCAACCAGGCGAATGCGCACGTCAACAAAAGGATACCCGGCAATAACGCCTTTCGCCATGGCCTCCTGGATCCCCTTGTCCACGGCCGGCCGGTACTGCTGCGGGATAACGCCGCCAACGATCTCGTCAATGAACTCGTAGCCGCCGCCCCGCTCCAGCGGCTCCATCTCTATCCAGCAGTCGCCGAACTGGCCGCGGCCGCCGGACTGTTTCTTATGCTTGCCCTGGACCCGGGCCGTCCCCCTGATGGTTTCCCGGTACGGCACCCTGGGCAGTTGCAGCTCCAGCTCCACACCGAATTTTCTCTTCAACTTCTCACCAGTCACCTCCAGATGCACCTGGCCGACACCTTCGATGAGTACCTCGTGCGTCTGCTGCTGGCGGGTCAGTTTCAGGGTCAGGTCCTCGTCCAGCATCTTGGTAATGGAGGCGAACAGCTTTTCCTCATCGCCCTTGCTGGAAGTCACGGCATAGGTAATAACAGTGGGCAGCGGCTCAAGCGGATCAAAAACTATGGGACGTGCCTCGTCACAGAGGGTATCGCCGGTCACAGTCTCCTTGAGCTTGGCCACGGCTACGATCATCCCGGGCACGGCCGTGTCAATCTGTTTCTGCTCCTTACCCTCCAACACGTAAAGCTGGCCGTAGCGTTCGGCCGTTTCCCTGGTGGAATTGTAAAAGGTGTCACCGGCCAGGGTGCCGGACCAGACCCGGAAAATGGTCAGGCGGCCGGCAAAGGGGTCAGCCATGGTTTTGAAAACCTGGGCGGAAAACGGCGCGTCCGCGCTGGCTTCACGCTCTTCCAGGTCACCGGTCACCGGGTTGGCGCCAACCCGGGCCGGCCGCTGGTCCGGTGACGGCAGCAGTTCGGCGACGGCATCAAGAATCAGGGCGGTGCCGAGATTATTTATGGCCGCGCCGGCGCAGACCGGAGCGATACTGCCGGCCTGGACAGCCCTGGCCAGACCGCTCCGCAGCTCCTCGTCGTTCAACTCACCCTCTTCCAGAAACTTTTCGATCAGGTCGTCATCGGTCTCGGCCACGTATTCCATCAGGCTCTCCCGGAGGACAGCCGCCTCGTCGGCCATGTCCCCGGGAATATCGCCCTCGTTCACCCGGCCCGAGCCGTCGGTTTTGAAAAACCAGGCCTTGTTGGCGACAAGGTCAACGACACCCCTGAAACTCTCCTCGGCCCCGATGGGCAGGTAGAGCACGACCGGGTTCAGGTCAAAGGCCTCGCGTATCTGCTCGACCGTCTTGCTGAAATTGGCCCGTTCCCGATCCATGCGGGTGATACAGATCAGGCAGGGGATCTTGTTTTCCCGTATGATTTCGACAAACTTGCCGGTCTGATTCCGCACCCCGACCACGGCGCCGACAGTCAGAATGGCGCTGTCCGCCACCTGAGCCGCAAAGCGGGCCTCGTTGACAAAATTGTCGTCGCCGGGCGTGTCGGCCAGAAAGATCTCCCGTTTCTTCCAGGACAGGTGGTGGAAACCGGTGCTGATGGTAATGTTTCGCTTGATCTCCTCGGGCTCAAAATCCATGGTCGCCGTGCCGTCATCAACCTTGCCCAGCCTCCTGGTCGCCCCTGCCGTATAAAGCATGGCTTCCGCCAGAGTGGTTTTACCGCTGTTGCCGTGGCTGAGAATAACCGTGTTCCTGATCTGCTTGACGTCGTGCATGAATATGCCTCCGGGCGAGAGTTGATGATTGTACAACGGTTACCAGCCGCCGGGAACCACATCATAACGGCGGCAGGCCTTTTTGACGGTCCCCGGAAAAAAGAAGCGCGAAAAAGGACTTTCTCTTTTGGCGCGGGAATGGTAACCATCTGAACCTATACCCATGTTTTATATTCGTATTTTCCTTGTGAAGTCAAGAAATAACATATTTTCACCACGGCAACTCACCCCCTGAAAATGCGCGGCCAGGAAAGCGTCCATACCGGCAGAATAGCCAGATCAGCGGGAACGGTGAGCGCGGCTGTCATGTGCAGCCGGGTCCTTGGCCTGGTGCGCGAACAGATATTTGCCGGGATGTTCGGCGCGGGCTATGCCTACGACGCCTTTGTCGTGGCCTTTCGCATCCCCAACCTGCTGCGGGACCTGTTCGGTGAAGGCGCGCTCTCGGCCGCCTTTATCACGGTCTTTTCCGACTACGATGAAAACCGGGACAGAAAAGCCGCCCTGGAACTGGCCTCAACCGTCCTGACATTTTTCGGGGTGTTTTTGAGTATTCTGACCCTGGCGGGCATCTACCTGGCCCCGCAGCTGGTCAACCTGCTGGCCCCTGATTTCCAGCTCATGGACGGCAAGACCGGGCT
>JAJRTB010000021.1 GCA_024278495.1 Deltaproteobacteria bacterium | reverse complement strand
CTGATTTTCATCCGTACCTACAGCAAAAAACGCAAGAAAGAGGGTGAAATCGCCAAGTACCGGATGCTTGATGATGACTGAATAACGCTGGAGAACAACTATGACAACGCAGGAAAAAGCAGAGGCGCAGGAACCCTTTGACGGCATCAGGGAGCGCAAGGGCACGAAGCCGCCGATCTATTTCAACATTCTCTTTTACGGTCTGATTGTCTGGGGCGTGCTTTTCATGGCCTATTACCTGTTCAGCGGCTGGAGCTCCCATGATGAGTTCAGGGAAAAGATGGCTGCCCATCAGGAAAAGGTTACCCGGAACATCCAGGATGGACAATAAGCGGTTCTGACAGTTTTTTTGCCTTTCTCTTTGCCGGATTTCAGAGTGATCTGATCGTAAGCGCTCACGGGCGCCGCATCTTTCCACGGTCGCGACTGCCCGCATAGTCGGCTATCGGAGTCTCCCTGCGGTCACTTACCTGCGGTTAGTCGCGCCTGCACGAATCTGCCCCACCTGTGCCAGGTTACAATTCCGAGATAATGAAAATACAGGGGTCTTGCCCCCGTGATCAGATACGTGTCGCCTGTTCTGATGAAACAGTCTGCAAAACTTATTGGTCCCAGGCGCAACCTTGTCCAGTGGCTGGCTGTTCTGCTGGTCCTGGTGCTGCCGTGGCTTGAGCTGGACGGCAAGAGCCTGCTCCGGCTCGATATTCCCGGTCTGCGGCTCTATCTGTTCGGCCAGGTTCTGCGGATTGAGGAGCTGTATATTGTTCTGCTCTGCATCCTGCTCTTTGTGGTGGGTTTTCTGCTGATAACGGTGGTGCTTGGCCGGGTCTGGTGCGGCTGGTTCTGTCCCCAGACAACCCTGTCGGACGCGGCCGAGTGGACGGCCCGCCGCCTGGGCCTGCGGGTTTTGCACAACCGTCTCCACGGCCCGATCATCCGCAAGATTCTGGTTCAGGCCGTCTACCTGCTGCTGGCCCTGCTGGTGGGGGCTAACCTGGTCTGGTACTTTGTTGCCCCCGGTCATTTTTTCGCCGGTCTTCTTGCTCTGGACCTGCACTACAGTACCTGGATCCTCTTTCTGGGCAGTGCCGGTCTGGTCTATGTTGATCTGGCCCTGATGCGGCGTCTTGTCTGTCATGATTTCTGCCCCTACGGTCGTTTCCAGACCGCTCTGGTGGATCGGGCCACCCTCTCTC
The DNA here is from genome assembly GCA_024278495.1 of Deltaproteobacteria bacterium. Lineage (GTDB taxonomy): Bacteria > Desulfobacterota > Desulfobulbia > Desulfobulbales > Desulfobulbaceae > UBA10518. The sequence goes on along the minus strand of JAJRTB010000021.1, from coordinate 1,703 downwards.
TGCATATGCCCGACTCTGAACGTGACCGCTGTATTGATTGCGGCTCTTGCGTGCGGGTCTGCCCCATGGATATTGATATCCGCCAGGGTGTTCAGGTTGAGTGCATCAATTGCGGCCGTTGCCTGGACGCCTGCCGCAAGGTCATGGCCGCCCGTCAGGAGTCCGGCCTGATCCGTTACACCTTTGGATTGCACGGGGAAGGGTTCCGGGGGGTACTCAACCCGAGAGTATTGCTGCCGGCCGCCCTTCTTGTCATCCTCCTTGCTGCCCTGGCGGTCGCGCTGACGAATCGGCCCAGTGCCTCCATCAAGGTTTCTGTTTCACATACGGCCGCTTCACGGCGCCTGGCAGACGGTACGGTCGGCACCTTTTTCAACGCCTGGCTGAACAACCGCGGCCAGGATCCGGGCCATTACCGTGTTGAGGCGCGGGTCAGGGCAACCGGCCGGATCCTGCCCATCAAGGGGCCGGATCGGGCCCGGGTGCCCCCCGGCGGGAACCATCGGCTTGATTTTGTCGTGGTGACACCATCCGGAGAGGGCCTGGCTGTTGAATTTGTGCTGCGTGACGAGAACAATCAGGAACTGGCTGTCGCTGAAGCCTTCATCATCGGCAGCGGTAGAGAGTGACATTGTCCCCGGAGCCATGGTATCCTGACGGCGCCGGCAGCAGGTGTGACTGAACAAATCTGACGCACCTGTGAGCAATTACAAAATTTTAGTCTGTGTCAACGCTGAGTTATCAACTCTGTGATGAGTTACAAAAGAAATGGAAGTCTGCATGAAAAAAAATGACAGGACACAACGTTTCGCGCCGCTGCTGATTTTTCTGGCGGTTGTCGGTTTTATCGGCTTTCTGGCCTGGTCCGCCTTTCAGGCCGGAGAACTCGGAACCAGGGTGACCGATGCGGCCTACTACAGCAAGGGGCTCAAGTATAATGCCACTCAGGTTGAAAAGCATGCGGCCGAGGTCCTGGGCTGGAACCTTGAGGTCGAAATGGAGGCTCACGCTCTGGAGTTTCTTCTTACCGACGAGCAGGGAGCCGGGGTCACCGGCGCAAGCGGTCTGCTGTACCTTGCCGTGCCTGGGGCAGCCGAGAATATCCAACTGGAGCTTGAGGAGACAGGAGCAGGTCGTTACCGGGCCAGGTTGAATGCAGGCATGAAAGGATCCATCCAGGCCCGGCTGGAGATCGAGCGTCAGGGTGCCCGGCTCAACCGTCAGCTGCTGCTCAACCTTTAGGCCCGGCATGACTTCTTCTGTCAGAGCCCCGAAGCGATGAGCCTTCCTGCGAACTGTATGCACTGCGGTCTGCCCATTGCCCAGGGCGAGCGGATCGTGGAAGAGTTTGCGGGAAGGCGGCTCCATTTCTGCTGTCGGGGCTGTTGCGGGGCCTATTCGCTTATTACCGGCGCAGGGCTCGACGCCTTTTACCGGAAACGAAACTGGGCCGATCCGGGCGTGCCGGAGGGCGCCTTTGAGGCTGTGTTTACCGATGCCTCGCTGGAGCCCTTTGTCACTGTCCGGGACGGCTGCCATGAGATTGCCCTTATCGTCTCGGGTATTCGCTGCAGTGCCTGTATCTGGTTGATCGAGTCGATTATTGGCCGGATGTCCGGGGTAGAGGAGGCAATTATCAATTACGGAACCCACAGGGGCAGGGTTCGTTTTACTCCTGATCAAACCACTGCCGCCGCGATTTT
>JAJRTB010000291.1 GCA_024278495.1 Deltaproteobacteria bacterium | reverse complement strand
TGTCAAATGTAAAATGCAAAAAAACAGCTCAATACGGTTTTTGACCGATAAAGTTGCCCGGAGGGTCATATTCGCAAACCCATATTTGTCCACTGTCGGCACAAACGGCCCAGCCGCAGCCAAGTGTCCTCGTGTCACGCCAGACTACCTGGGTGTAATGGCCACAGGTCCGGCCGGGCCGACACCTGTTTGCGTCATAGTCATAATCAATCGCCTCGCCGGCCCAGGCCGCGAACACGGCTGCGGCCGTGACATCCTGGAGCTCCCGCCTGCCGTCACCGTAACGGATTCCACTGGCCCAGAAGAGATTTTCGCCGTAGGGCCAGTCCGTTCCATGGTGACGCATTCGACAATCGTTTTCCCGGGCCAGGTACTCAGCCCAGTCGCGGGCGGCACCAGCCAGTTCATCCGACCAGACCAGACCGGGCAGGCCCAGTCCGTCCCGAATCCGGTTATGGGCAGAGGTGATGCCCCGAACCACGTCCTGTTCGTCGCTCCGGGCGCTTCCCGGCCAGGCAACAGATAAAACGACCCAGCCCAGGACCAGCCACACACTCAACCTCCAATGTTCAGGCTTTACTGCGGGTCGCTTGTGAAATATGCGGGTTGGGGTAAAATGGCAAAAAAAAGAAGGCGACATGGAAGACCCGAAAGGCGACAAAAAAGGCTTTGCCCCGTTATTACCTGGGGCAAAGCCGTGTGCTTTACTGGTGCCGGAGGTCGGAGTCGAACCGACACGGGCGCAAGGCCCGCTGGATTTTGAGTCCAGTGCGTCTACCAGTTTCACCACTCCGGCTCAATTTTTGTATTCTAAACCAACTCCACCGGAGTGTAAAGGTTTCAGCCGGGCCTGTTCTTTTAAAATGCAACCACTGTTGACCGGCATATCCGGTCATGTATACACTTTTTCATTTTTACCCTGTGATTATTGTCCATGATACTATCCTGAATCCGTGACGAAAATTCGCGGCTTTGGAAACTAACGTATTGAAAAAGTGAAATAATAGACAGGGCCGGCGGCTCAACAGCCGTGCTTGACCAGGAAATCATGCACCACCTCGCGCATGATTTCCTGTCGGGTGCGGCCGGTTTCGTTCACCTGGATCCAGACGCAGCGTTGAAAGGCCCGACAGAGATCGTCGTCCACAAAGAGCTTCAGCTCGGTGAGATCTTTTTTGGCCCCGGATCCGGGAGACTGCTCACGACCGTTCATCGGCCCTGCTGCCGCCAGTGAAAGGCGACGGCCTCCTGGTAGGTCATGCCGCAGCCCCCGAAAATATCAAGGGCGCTGCCCACGGTGGCATCGAGCTTTCCCCGGCCCCGGTCCCGGATCAATTCAAGGTCTGCCAGACATGAGACACCGCCGGCATAGGTTGTCGGGATGGAGACGCTTTCCGCCAGCAGCTCTATCAACCGTTCATCCACCCCCATGCACTTGCCTTCCACGTCCACGGCATGAACCAGGAATTCATCGCAGAACCCGGCCAGTCGCTCAAGCACGACGGGCGTCACCTCAAGCTCGGTAAACTTCTGCCACCGGTCCGTGACCACGTAATAGCCCATGTCCCGGAAACGACAGCTCAAATCCAGAACCAGGCGATTTTTTCCAACTTTCTGAACCAGATCAGCCAGTCGTTCCTCGTCGAGGACACCGTCATGGAAGACGTGGGAGGTGACGATCACATGGGATGCGCCCCGGTCAAGCCAGGTGGCGGCATTATCGGCGTTAATACCGCCGCCGACCTGAAGCCCGCCCGGCCAGGCCCGCAAGGCCTCGGTCGCGGCCGCCTCGTTGCCGGGACCGAGCATAATGACATGGCCGCCGCGCAGATCGTCCCTGCGATACAGGGTCGCGTAATGGGAAGGGGGAAATTCAGAGGAGAAATTGGTCTGCAGGGTGTCGGCCCGGTCATCCACCAGGGTTGACCCGACGATCTGCTTTACCCGGCCGCCGTGCAGGTCAATACAGGGACGAAAACGCATGGAGCAGGTCTCCGGTAATGACCGGGCAGGGCTCAGACCTTTCGGCCCGGCCCCGGCCGGAGGTCAGTCTAGCTTTTCTTGACCATCATGGTGGTGGGATCAAGATCAAGGCCGACATCACCGTTCTGGACCTCGCCCTTGTTTTTGACCACGTTAAGACGAATCTTGTCGTCTTCAGGCTTGATCAGGATAACCGTATCAAACAGGTCGTCAATCTCGTGACAGGGGGCAGGAACCCCGGCCGCGGAAACCCGTTCGTCACCGCGGTGGCAGGTGGCGGAAAACCAGACCTGCAAACTCATGGCCTCGGCAAAATCCCTGACATCCTCGATGGTGGCCCGGTCAACGGAGTCAAAATCAATCCCGTCGACCACCAGGCAGTCGGCCTTGAAGATGTCCTGCATGATCAGGTCATTCATCCTCTCCTCCAGCCGGGCCCGGTCAAAGGCCGATTCCTTGAAGGTCATGATCATCCGGTGACGGCCGATCATGTCAATCAACTCGTGCGGATTGGTAACACTGTGCTCCTGCAGGATGTGGCGCAGGATATCATCGTACCAGGCCCGGGTCTTATCGATCGATGCCCCTACGCTGACGTGAATCACGCGGTTTCCCAGCAGAATCGTGTCCAGGGCTATCTGCACAAGCAGAGCGGTCTTGCCCAGACCGGCCCGGGCCATGACCAGGCCCATCTCGCTTGTGCTGTCCTTGCCCAACTTCAAAATCCGCAGCGGGTTTTTCTGTACCAGTGGCTCAAATCCCATTGTTCAACCCCTATATATACCGTCTTTTTTATCAGTTTATCTTGTCGAGCGATCGCCGTCTATTTATTTTTCTTTTCCTGCTCATAGGCCTTGATCAGCTCATCCGCAACGCCCTTGGGCACCTGCTTGTAGGTGGCGAATTCCATGGTGAACTCGGCCTTGCCCTGGGTCAGGGAGCGCAGCACCGTGGAGTAGCCAAACATCTCCGAGAGGGGCACCTCGGCCTCGACAACCGTATAGTTGCCCTCTTCAAAGGTGCCGATGATTACGCCCCGACGCTGGTTGATACTGCCCATAACCGCACCCTGAAACTCGGAAGGCCCCTCGACCGCAACCTTCATGATCGGCTCCATGATCACCGGACCGGCCTTGGTGTAGCCTTCCCTGAAGGCGCCGACCGAGGCAAGCTGAAAGGCAACGTCGGACGAATCAACCGCATGATAGCTCCCGTCGTTAATACAGACCCGGACACCGGTGATGGGGGAACCGGTCAGGGTGCCCTTGGCCATGGACTTCTGAAACCCCTTGTCACAGGAGGAGATAAATTCCCGGGGAATAACGCCGCCGACAATGGAGTCGACAAATTCGTATTCACCCTCTTCCAGTGGTTCCATGTACCCGGCCACCCGGCCGAACTGACCGGAGCCACCGGTCTGCTTCTTGTGGGTATAGTTGAACTCGGCCCGCCGGGTGATCGTCTCGCGGTAGGCGACCCGGGGGGCGCCGACCTCGACCTCGGCATTATACTCACGCTTCATCCGCTCGATATACACCTCAAGGTGCAGCTCGCCCATACCGGAAATGATGGTCTCGTTGGTCTCGTGATCGACAAAGGTCTTGAAGGTCGGATCTTCCTTGCCGAACCGGTTCAGGGCCTTGGACATGTTGGCCTGGGCCTTGTTGTCCACAGGTTTGATGGCCAGGGAGATAACCGGGGCAGGCACGTGCATGGAGCTCATGGAGAGGTTGACCCCCTCGGCACAGAAGGTGTCGCCGGAGGCGCAGTCAATACCGAACAGGGCAATGATATCACCGGAACCTGCATGTTCAATCTCTTCCATCTGATCGGCATGCATCCGAACCAGGCGGCCGACCTTGGCTTTTTTACCGGTCCTGGTATTGACGATGGTGTCACCCTTGTTGATCACGCCCTGATAGGTGCGCACGTAGGTCAGCTGACCATAGCGGCCGTCCTCCAGTTTAAAGGCCAGGGCAATGAGCGGATCATCCGGGTTGTTGGTGACCAGCACCTCGGCCTCATCGTTATCCAGATCAAGGGCTGTGTTTTCCACCTCAGTGGGTGACGGCAGGTAATCGTTCACCGCGTCAAGTAACTTCTGCACCCCTTTGTTCTTATAGGCGGAACCGATCAGAACCGGGGTAAATTCAAGACTCAGGGTGCCGCGCCGGATGGCCTCGTGGATCATCTCCTCGCTCGGGGTCTGCTCCTCAAGCATCACCTCCATGAGCTCGTCGGAAAACATGGAAACCGCATCCAGCAGTTCCTCGCGCTTCTCCTCGGCCTCGGCCTGCAGCCCGGCCGGGATCTCCTCAATGCGAACCTTGTCACCCTGGTCGCCGTCAAAGTAGACCGCTTTCATGGCCACCAGGTCAACCACACCCTCAAGATCACTCTCAAGGCCGATGGGCAGCTGCAGCATAACCGCGTTCAGATCAAGCTTATCGCGCAGCTGCCGGGTAACCCGGGCCGGATTGGCGCCGGTCCGGTCGCACTTGTTGATAAAGGCGATCCGGGGAACCCGGTAGCGGGTCATCTGCCGGTTGACTGTAATGCTCTGGGACTGAACACCGCCGACCGAACAGAGGATCAGGACCGCGCCGTCGAGAACACGAAGGGCCCGCTCCACCTCAATGGTAAAATCGACATGACCGGGGGTGTCAATGATATTGATATCATGATCCTTCCAGCTGCAGTAGGTGGCTGCGGACTGGATGGTGATACCACGCTCCTTTTCCAGCTCCATGGAATCCATGGTCGCCCCGACCCCGTCCTTGCCGCGCACCTCATGAATGGCATGAATCCTCTGGGTATAGTACAGGATCCGTTCCGTCAGCGTCGTCTTACCCGAGTCAATATGGGCGCTGATGCCGATATTGCGTACCTTCTGTAAATCTCTTTTCATCACGTGTTCCTCAGTCTCATCGTACCGGACTCTTACTAGTCTCTATCCGGCTCCGGCTCACCGGCTTGAAAACAAAAAAACAAATTTCAAAAATAAAAAAGGAGTTACAGCGAGCTCTGCAACTCCTTCAATGCTTCAAAATGGTGCCGAGACCAGGATTCGAACCAGGGACACACGGATTTTCAGTCCGTTGCTCTACCGACTGAGCTATCTCGGCACCTAAGCCTGTAAAGCTGTTTAATAGCCTAATACAGAGCAGCCCGTCAAGAAAAATTCCTGATCATTTCCCGCCGGCCGGCGGGCCCAGGGGGCGCGACAGGCGACAATGAACGGAAAACGGCTCTCTGGCAGATGCACACAGTGCAAAAAGAGATATTATTTACCAGAAAACACTCCCTCTGTCAAGCAGAAGAACATTGACGGGAACCTTGTGGCTGAAAAAAGCAAAAAAACCGCAGCTACAGGAACCTGTGACTGCGGGAAAGGGATACGTCTGATAGTTTCGTACAGTTTATGCCTTTTTGCGCAACCGGCACATTATGCCCGGCCCGCCCGGCAGGACAAAAGAAACCTTGCGATGATCCGCCGTTACTGTTTGGGAAGCAGGTCTCCCAGGTCAATATCAAAATCATCCAGGGCCGTACCGGTCTTGACG
>JAJRTB010000290.1 GCA_024278495.1 Deltaproteobacteria bacterium | reverse complement strand
CAATCTCCGAGGTAAAAGCCCATGAAATTTTGTAGTTACGATATTTTTCCGGCAACTCACCGGTTAATTGTTTTTCGAAAAAATCAAAAGTTACCCGGGCTTTAGTAGTCGTGCCGAAGGCAGCAATGACAATTACCGGTTCCTCTTTAAGAGTCCGGGTCATACCCTTACATTCCGGTTGTAAACCAGGAACAAACAGGACGAAAAGGATAACAAACAATACAAAAGTAGCGCGTAAATAACTATATATCAATTTCAACATTATGGTTCTCCGATTAAATAGTGAAATAATAGAATATTATGGTCACTGCCAAGATAACGGTAATGCGGAATAGTTGACTGTATACAATCAGTTCAATAGCCAGCCGGGGAGAAAAGATCCCGGCGTAATAGGGAAGCTGGTGCCGGATCGCCCGTACCGGTGAAGCCAGGATATTGCCGACCATCAGTGCCAACACCACCTGCCGATAGTCCAGACTGTTATCAGCCAGCAGTGCACCAGCCGCAGCCAAGCCGGCAGTAAATTCGGCGGTCACGTGCAGGAACACGACCCCCAAGCTCTCGGGCGACAGCCAGGCAAGAAAACCGACATGAGCAGCCATAATCCCCTGGAACCGGTCAAAAAATCCATAACGACTGAGCAAAAAAAACAGAATATACACCGGCACCGTAAAGCGGATTATTTTTTTGATCCGCTTAAGGAAACGTTTCCAACTTTTTCCCATGGCCTGTCGCCAGGTGATGGGTGCCATCTCCTTTACCCGGCCTGCCATTTGTACAACAGGCTGCGGTTCAAGCAACAGGCGTCCGGCCAGCACCACGAGAATGGTCTGCAGGGTTGCCGCCGTGAAGGTCAAACCGACATACATGAAGGCCGCCCCCTTAATGAGCGGCGCGGTCAGGAAAAATACAGTAGGCAGGTGCAGAAAAAACCTGGGCAGGCTGTTGAACAGGTTGGCCAGCACCAGTTCCAATTTCCTCAACCCTCCCTGGTCATAGGCCTCGGCCAGCATAGTATTGGCTGTAACCCCTGAAAAAAAGGCCATGGAAAAACTGGCACCGGTCACGGCAGACAACCGCCCCACCCTGGTCAACGGAGCTGCCACTCTTGCCACCTTATGGGTCCAGTTGAGGGCCTCAATAAAATTGCCCACCATCACCCCGAGGGAGACAAAGAGCAGGAGCCGTGTAAGGGGCCAGAGCAGTCCATGCCAGAGCACCGCTGCTGTTAGGGCACTGTCACTCATTTATTTTCCTGATCACAGCCTCAACGCCTTCACGGGGGACAGAAATCCGCCCCCTCAGCTATACCTGACAGAAAGAGTCAGCCGTAATTGCAACAATTCGGTTATACCCATTTCTACCTCCTTAAAAGTAAGAATTCACAAGGAAGTCCGGGTAAAAAAAATCCCCGGACCGAAATTAATCGATCCGGGGATTTCCCAATTTATCCACTAGATCTGCCGACATACCCCTTGTCCACGGGGATACATCACCTCTTTCCAGGCAGGTCTTCTGACTCTCCCGCCTTTTTGACGGCCTTCCCAACCCAAACAGGGTCAGTGGTTGCACAAGGTCAAAAAGGTTCCTTCCAAAATATGAAAGGCAGGATTACAGCGGCGGGCCCGTCCCGGATTTACACCGGGTTCCCTATTAAGCTCAATCGAGCGCCTGAAAATTTATATTTTCCTCATTAATATCTATCTCCTCATTAATAATTTACCGATTCCCGGTCAAGGTAATTCTTTATACACGGTAAAGGTGTACTGAAGTGACACCGGGTCATAGAAGTCCAGGGGCTCGCCGCCCACCTCGGCGTACGGGTAGCCGAAGGTGTTGAGGGGCGGCCCCTGTTGCGGTGGATTGAGGACCAGGTCGCGGCCCCGGGCCAGGACCGTGGTCTTGCCCCTTATGACCTCCCGGGCCAGCTCGGCCACCGGGCCGTCGACGGGCCCCAGGCTGGTGGGGGCGAGCCAGAGGGCGTAGTCCCTTGGGTCCCATGGACCATCCTTTGCCGGAAAATCCCTCCGCTCCACCTCCCGGCGCACCGCCCTGAAGGTCAGGGTCAACCGCCGTGTCTGCGCCCCCGGAGCCCAGCGGGCAAAAAGTATGGGTGTCTGATAGATCCGGTCCGTGTACACTCCTGATTCAGCAAAATCACCGCTGACCCGGATGGCGCTGATATCCTGATCACGGGACGAAACCGGATAGGGGATCCAGAGCCGGACCTCCTTGTTCCGGGCATGATCCCCCAGGTCGAACTCCATCCTGACGATTCCTGCCGCCTCCCCGGCAAAGCCGCTGCCACCGTAGAGCAGGCAGGCCATGGCCACGGGCAGGATACGCTGCACAACCTGTTTCATCTCCTTCCTCCCTGTTCATTGACTTCGCGTCATGCTGTTTTTGTTGACAGAGTACCTGGGCCAACCATACCAGCCAACCAGAGGAAATGCCCAACACATAGCATCGATACACCAAATCACATGCATTGGCATTTCCTATCCAGCCAAAAAGGAATAGAGCCTCTCTGGACCAAATCGCCTTCACTCGACCATTGAATAACGAACCGGCCGCACCCCAGAGCCGGTTCTCCCGATTCTGAAATCGGACTGACCCCATGATGAACCCGTAAAAAGTCGAAAATCCTGGCTGAGCACTACGATAATTCAACGGGTTACAACGCTGAACCGTTGGTTTCTTGACTTTGTACGAAACCAACAAATTTGCCAAAGAATGTACGGTGAAGAATGGGCTCCTGCTGTGAAGACAAGCCCAGAGTCACAGGGGATGGCATTGAAATGCTTCCGGCAGGGGATTTTGCAAAAAAGCTCTGGCAGGGAGATATATTTTTATAAGAAAAGAAGCGGCTGAGGCGCGCCGCAAATCATGCGGACAAGGACAAGGAACCCCGTGGCCAGGAGCACGGTCACGACCAGAAGCCGGTTGGCAGCCCGGATATGACCGGGCGCGGGAGATGCAAGCGAGTCCCACATGGCCGGGTAATCGGTGATGCTCCCCTGGTACCTGGTGGGGCCGCCTAACCGGATGCCCAGTGCTCCGGCCATGGGAGCCTCGGCCAAGGCTGAATTGGGGCTGGAGTGATTGCCGTGGTCCCTGAGCAGGATCCGCCAGGCATCCCTGCCCCGCAAGCCGAGCAGGGAGGCGCCGGGGACCATGAGCAGCCCGGTGAGCCGGGCCGGCAGCCAGTTGGCCAGGTCGTCCAGACGCGCCGCGGCCCAGCCGAAATAGAGGTATTTTTCGTTTCTGTACCCGAACATGGAGTCCATGGTGTTGATTGCCTTGTAGAGCAGGGCGCCCACCGGTCCGCCGATAACCGCCCAGAAGAGCGGCGCCGTGATCCCGTCCACCGTGTTCTCGGCCACGCTCTCCACCGTGGCCCGGACCACGCCTGCCTCATCAAGCACGTCCGTGTCCCGGCCAACGATCATGGCCACCCGGTTTCGCGCCCCTGCCAGGTCGCCCGCGGCCAGGGCCCTGTACACCCGGTTGCTGTGGGCCACCATATCCCGGGCCGCGAAACAGGTGTAGAGCAGCAGGATGGAGGCTGCGTCCCCGGCCAGGGGATGGACAAGACCGGCCAGGCGGACCAGGCCCCAGCCGGCCGTACCGATGATCAGGAGCACTGCGCAAACCGTGAGCAGCCCGGCCGGTGTGCGGGGCAGGCCAAGCCTGACGGTCAGGTTCTCCAGGCGGACAGCCAGGGCGGCGATCAACCGCACCGGGTGGGGCAACCAGCGGGGATCACCCAGGGCCAGGTCAAGGAGCAGGGCCATGATTATCTGGGTTTCCAGGCGCATCACAGCCCCAGCATCCTGTAGATACGTTCCATGTCCAGCCCGGCCCTGACCGCGTCGGCCAGCCGGTCAAAGGCCGGTTCCAGGTCATAGGGCGCCACGATCTTCTCCAGCGGCGCCAGGTTATTTCTGGAACGCAGATCATCGATGAAGCGCCGCCGGAACAGATCATCATCAAAAATGCCGTGCAAATAGGTGCCCCAGGTCAGACCGTCGGCCGAGACTGCGCCGTCCGTCCCGCCTTCCCCGTCCCGCAGGACCGGGAACAAGCCGGAGCGGGTCCGGCCATGATGGATCTCATAGCCGCGAACCGGGCAATCCAGGTTCAGATGGCGCGCTGTTCGCCGAAGCAGGGTCTTGGCCGGGGCCAGGGTGGTCTCCATGTCCAGCAACCCCAGGGCCCGAACCACCGCCCCGGCGGACTCAAGGCCATGCGGGTCGGCGATCCGTCTGCCCAGCATCTGGAAACCGCCGCAGATACCGACGATAACGGTGTTGCTGTCAGCAGCGCTCTTGATTTCCTCTGCCAGGCCGCTCTGCTCAAGAAAGGCCAGGTCGCTTATAACATTCTTGCTGCCCGGCAAAATCAGAGCGGCGGGATCCGCATTCCGCAGATCCTCCACCGTCCTGATCACCCTAAGGTGCACGTCCGGCTCGGCCAGGAAGGGTTCAAAATCCGTAAAGTTGGAAATATGGGGCAGGTCGATCAGGCCGATGACCACGTGGTCGCCGGTCGGCGGGACCGCGTCAAAGAGCCCGGCCTTGAAACTGACCGAATCCTCCTCGGGCACCCCCAGGTCATGCAGATGGGGCACCGTGCCCAGGACCGGCTTGCCGGTGAACTCTTCCGTATAGCGGTAGGCATCGTCCAGCAGGTCGGCCACCCCCCGGAACCGGTTGACCACGAACCCGGCCACCAGGTCACGTTCCCACTGCTCCATCACCTCCAGGGTGCCGATAAAGGAGGCGAACACGCCTCCCCGGTCGATATCGCCGACCAGCAGGACTCTTGCGTCCGCGTACCGGGCCATGTTCATGTTGACGATATCGTGTTTCTTCAGGTTCACCTCGGCCGGGCTGCCCGCGCCCTCGAGAATGATGAGGTCATGTTCGGCGGCCAGGGAATCGTAGGCCGCCCGCGCCGCCTCGGCCGCCTTCTTTTTATACTCAATATAGTTTTCTACCCGCATGTTGCCCACGGGTGAACCGTTGACAATCACCTGGCAGCCCACGTCGCTGGCCGGCTTGAGCAGGACCGGGTTCATGCGCACGTCCGGATCGAGCCGGCAGGCCTGGGCCTGGACCACCTGGGCCCGGCCCATCTCTTTGCCGTCCCTGGTGACAAAGGAGTTGAGCGACATGTTCTGGGCCTTGAACGGGGCCACGCGGTAGCCGTCCTGCAGAAAGATGCGGCCAAGCGCCGCGGTGAGCACCGACTTTCCCGCGTTGGACGAGGTGCCCTGCAGCATCAGGGCCGGAGTTTTTTGTCTTTTTTTTCCGCCGGGGAAGGGCCGGGGGACGGAGATTGATAAAATTTCGGCCAGGGCCGCGCAGAGACGGTCGTTCTCGTCGCGGCCCCGGACCGCGACCCGGAAATAGCTCCCGTCCAGACCGTCAAAGTTGGCGCAGACCCGGATCGCGATCCGGTAACGGGACAGCATTCGCTCGGCAAGATCGGCAGCGTCCGGCATCTTTCCGGCCAACCGGACCAGGAGAAAGTTGGCCCTGCCGGGAAAGACCTTGAGGCCGAGGTCAGAAAATGCCGCCTCGAGCTCAGCCCTTCTCTCCCGGACAAAAGCGCGGCTTGCCTTTCCATAGCCGGCGTCCCCGACGATGGCCGCCCCCACCTCGGAGGCCAGGGTGTTGACAGACCAGGGCAGGACGCGCTGCCGGATGCGGGCGGCTGTGTTCCGGGCGGCAGCGACGAAACCGAGACGCAACCCTGGAATGGCATAGAATTTGGTCAGGGAACGGAAAACCAGCAGGTTGGCAGCCATGTCGCGGCTGATGAGTTCACTGTCATGACCGATGAACTCGTAAAACGACTCATCGACCGCGAAAAAGACTTCCGGTCGCGCGCCAGCCAAT
>JAJRTB010000289.1 GCA_024278495.1 Deltaproteobacteria bacterium | reverse complement strand
TTCCTCCTTTCTGCATCCATGAACGTTCATGGATACAGGTTTTTACCCTGTAACCGGTTACCTGCCATGTTGTCACCACGTCACAGGATTATTACGTCTTCTTCCGTCACTGATACAAGGAAATAATAGTATCAGAAATCAGCAATCAATAACACTTTATTTGTGAGAAAAACGTCTGAAAAGCTGTTCTTTCCCCTGCCAGGACATGCAGGAAAAAAAGAAAAACATGGGGGAACAGACAGGAACAACCAAGAAAAGCAGATTTGGAGTGCATCAGGCGTCATGGTGGAAAGACGAAGCTGAGGAAATCCATTTCAATTCCGGCCGTTTTTTTGCTGAAGACGCTTGAGGAAGTGAAGTATTTGTTCTCTCACTCAATCAGACGAGCTCTCACTCGACATCGCCCTTCGGGGCGAACGCTCACGGATCCAGGTTTATACAGGTCAGAAGCAGATCCAGTTTATACAGATTGCCGCATAATGCAAAGGACAATATACAATTATTACCGCTCCCTGGCCGTGTACTTCACGATCAAGAGGTAGGCCTGCCTGTAGGTCTCAGCGGCTTCCTTCATCTGCTTCCTGTCCTCGTACACCCGGGCCAGGTAGTACAGGGCCTCGAAATCATCCGGTACAACCGCAAGAACACCTTTCAGTTCCCGGGCCGCCTCTTCGGGCTTGCCCAATCGCCGCATGAGCTCACCGCGACAGATCCTGGCCCGCTTCAGATCAGGATCAGCGGCAATGGCCTTGTCTATGGAGACGGATGCCCTGTCCAGCTCATCTTTTTCCAAATAGAGGCAGCCGAGCTCCTGCTGCGCTTCGCTCATGGCCGGATCAATGGCGACCGCCTTGTCAAACTCGCGGATCGCCGCATCAACCTGGCCCCGCTTCAACATGACCATGCCAAAATCATAGTGACGGCGGCCGGCCTTGTCCTGTTCAGATGTTTCCTTCATCTCCGGATGAAGCTCCGCTTCAACCTGGGCCGCGGTCTTTTCCCCGCGCATGACCTCAACCGCGCCCTTGAGACGGTCAACCAGGTCCCTGCTGTAGCCCATGCCGGCCGCGACCTTCCCGTTCGCGTCAACCAGAAGCACCGTGGGCATCACAAAGAGGCCAAGGGCGGCATAGGCCTTCCGACCGGGGTCAACAAAGACATCCATCCTGCTGGCGGCCAGCTTGATGACCTTATCAATATTTGCCGGGTCATCCTCCTGGGCATTGACGGACAGAAGCTGAATATTACGCTCCCTGAGAAAGGGGGTCAGAGCTTCAATCTCCCGCAGAACCCGGGCGGAATGCTCGATTTTCTCGGGCAGGTCTGCTCCCCAGAAGACCGCGACAAAGGGTTTTCCCTTCATACCGGAAAAGGTAACAGTGCGGTTGGCATCACTGTATCCGCGCAGGGTCACGTCCGGAACCGGATCACCCTGGGCAAACTCACGAAACGGAAAGGCTACCGCCAGCAGCGTGCTGATGTTAAAAATTAGAATCGCCAGAAAAACAATACCGGTCGCAAAGAACCTTCTCTTACCGATCATGCCCCACCTTTCTTCTCAGTTCCACTCTTTTCAAAGAGTTTAAAAACATGTAAATTAATCGGGTTCACAAAACGCAGCGAATCCGACGGATCAACAGTGTAACCTGATGCTTGATCGCCCCGCGCTGTCAGCGCGTAACTCGTCACAGGGTTTGTAACTCTGCGATTGCACCTGCCTATAATTTGTAAGTGGTCAGGGGGGTCGCAGATTCGTGCAGGCGCGACTGACCGCAGGGAGACTCCGATAGCCGACTATGCGGGCAATCGCGACCGTGCGAAGATGCGGTGCCCCTGATCACTTACGTCAGCGCCATGCGACTTTTGCCAAGTCCGTCAAAGGCGTCTGGATGAAACGGCCCGGTATCAGGTAGCTCTCCGGGAAAGACCGGCCGTATCCAACCTGAACCAGTCCGCCCGCAAACAAAAAAGATACAGCGTGGCACCAGAAGTACCACAATAATAGTGAAAAGCAAAGGGCAGACAGAAAAAAAATGTAACTGGTCACAGGGCACCAGGGGTGAATCGTTGTCCAGATGATCCGTTCCTGCGTCCTGTGTGCCGGCACCACGGTACAGGATCATTGCCGGATCCGCTACTTTGTGCGAATCCGATAATTATTGATGCCTTCTGTCGTCACGGAGGATTTTCATTGACATATTCAACGGCGGCTGATTTCATCCTGTTCATGGTTGTTGGTGTCGCTGCAAATATTCACAAAAATTCTCGTCACTGCGGCGTGCTTAAGTACGCCTCATTTAACGAAATTTGCTCGCCCGGCATTCAACGGTTTCTGCCGGGCCTGCATAATTTGTCTGTTTCGTGGCTTTTGGCGCAACCTACATGGTTTACAACTTTGAAATTTTCTGTTTTCCACGGCAATATTTCGGTTGAAACCCGGGAGCATTATCGATACAACCGTGCCGTACTCAGTCACAGGCTATGTAACTATGCGTTCTTCTTTACCCCAAAACTGTACGTTGGCACAGGTGCTCCGTATTTACACAGGCACGTCTGCCCGCTATAGCCCCTCTATGCGGGAAGACGTGATCGTCTGAAGACGGGGTGCCTGTGACGACCTACACCGTGCCGCCGGGACCGGTCATCACGGTCCTTAATCGCCGTCAAAGAGGTTTTGTCACCGTTTATTATGCTCAAACAGTTAACGCAGTTCATAGGCCGGACCCTGGAACATCATGAGCTGATTTGTTCCCTGGCAATGAGAGAAATCCGCAGCCGTTACGTGGGGTCTTTTCTTGGTGGGATATGGACCTTTCTCCAGCCACTTGTCATGATCACCGTCTACTGGTTCGTGTTCAGCGTCGGTTTTCGGTCACGCCCCATGGGTGATGTTCCCTTTGTTGTCTGGTTAACGGCCGGAATGGCGCCGTGGTTTGTTTTTTCAGAGGTAGTCACAGGCGCCGTCACGGTTATTCCCGCGAATGCGAACCTGATCAAAAAAACTCTTTTTCCCTCTCAGATCTTACCGGTTGTCAAAACAGTATCCTCCATCAACACCCACCTGGTCTTTCTTGTTCTGCTCCTTGCCTTGCTTTTTTTCCAGGGAATGCCCTACTCTCTCTGGTTCTTCCAGTTCCTGTATTATTTTACGGCAATGTGCGTCCTCGCGCTGGGGATCGGCTGGGCCGTGTCCGCTCTCAACGTTTTTGTCCGGGATGTCGGCCAGATCGTCGGGGTCGTTATTCAAATCGGATTCTGGGCCACACCTATTTTCTGGAACATCCAGATGATGCCGGAACAGATCCGGTTTTTCCTCAAATTCAATCCGTTATTTTATATCGTTCAAGGATATCGTGAATCATTCATCTCTTTTGTTCCCTTCTGGCATCACCCCGTGCTTACCCTGTATTTCTGGCTGGTTGCCGGGACTTTTTTTGTAACAGGCGCTCTTGTTTTCAACCGGCTTAAACCCCAGTTCGCCGACGTTCTTTAACACCTTCCTTCCGGGCCCCGAATGTCTATCCGTATTCGACACCTTCACAAGGATTTCAAACTGTACCGGTCTCACGCAGAGCGGGTCAAGGAGGCCTTCCATCCCTTCAGGAAGAAATTCCATCGCCGGTTTCAGGCATTACGCGACATAAACCTGGACATTCAGCAAGGTGAGACCGTCGGCATCATCGGCCAGAACGGCAGCGGTAAATCCACTCTCCTGCAGTTAATCTGTGGTATTTTGACTCCCACAAAGGGACAGGTGGAGGTTGACGGGCGCATCTCGGCTCTCCTGGAACTCGGGGCAGGATTCAATCCCGAATTCACAGGCCGGGAGAATGTTTATCTTAATGGCTCAATCCTTGGTTTCAGCCGGGACGAGATGAAAGCCTGCTTTGGGGATATCGTCAGGTTCGCCGACATAGGCCCTTTCATCGACCAGCCCGTAAAGACGTATTCCAGCGGCATGTATGTGCGGCTGGCCTTTGCCGTAGCCATCAATGTCAAGCCCGACATTCTTATTGTTGACGAAGCCCTGTCCGTCGGGGATACCCTGTTCCAGGCCAAGTGCTTTGCCAAGTTCGAGGAATTCAAAAAAAAGGGCACAACAATTCTATTCGTGACCCACTCCATGGATCTCATCACCCAGTACTGCGGCCGGGCCGTCCTGCTTGACCGGGGATGCCTGGTCCGGCAGGGAGAGCCGAAGCTGGTCGTTGATGCCTATAACAGGTTACTGGTGCAATGCGGAGAGACAAAGGGCATGAGCGCCGCTGTCCCGTCCGGAAGCACCCCGGAGACTGGTGAAAGCAGGTACGGAGTCGGCAAGGCGGTTATCGAGAAGATAGGCATTTATGATCGGCATGGCGTTTCTGTCCGGACATTAACCCAGGGACAAGAGTACGAGTTTCGCTGCTCGATCATTTTCCGGGAAACCGTATCCGACCCGGTTTTTTCTTATGCCGTCAAGGACGTAAAGGGATTTGACATCACCGGAACAAACACCCTCTACATGAAGGTGAAGACAGGCACAGTTACCGCGGGAGAGCAGGTTGACGTTTCCTTTCGCCAGAAAGTGGTTCTGGCAGGCGGCGGCTACCTTTTATCGTTTGGCTGCGCCGGTTTTGAAGATGGGAAATATATTGTTTATGAACGTCGCTATGACGCGCTTGATTTTCAGGTTGTGGCCAAGCGGGCCACTGTCGGTTTTTTTGAGCCCTATGCAACGATTACCGTGACGAGGTCGACAGAAAAGTGAACACATTCCCGCTCCAAGATTGCAATGAACTGGAGCTAACCGCCTCCGGGGTGTTTCGCTCAACAAGCAGGACCATAGGGTACTCTGAAGGAAGCCGGGCCGAGGAGTATCTGCGCCGTGTTTTCGCGACAGCCACCGATCTCTCTTCCAACTCGGCAGATCTTAATAGAGCGATCAGGGATTGGTCCTCCGAATATCACCTCTCCTCCACCAGGGCAAATATCCTCCGTTGCCTTGACCTTAAAGAGGTCGGAAACGGACTGGAACTGGGATGCGGATGCGGCGCCATCACCCGTTATCTTGGTGAACTCGGTCTGCGACTGGATGCGGTCGAGGGAGAGTGGTCAAGGGCGGAGCTGGCGAAATTGCGCTGCCGTGGTCTGGACAACGTGTCAGTCGTCCAGGCCAATTTCAACGAGTTGCGCCTGCCGGAAAAGAGCTATGACGCGGCCTTCCTGATCGGGGTAATAGAATACGCCGCGCTGTTTTCTCCCGGTCACAACGATGACCGGACAGCCGCCACTGACATTCTGGCTCGTATCCGCTCAGCCCTGAGAAGGGACGGCATTCTGGTTCTTGCCCTGGAGAACCGGATGGGGCTCAAGTATTTCCTGGGAGCGGGAGAGGACCACCTGGGCACCCCCTTTACGGGTATTTACGACTATCCAGGCGGCCCCGGAGTCCGTTCATACAGTCTCGGAGAATGGGAGCGCCTCTTCCGGGACAGCGGCTGGAATCACGTCTCTTTTCTTTATCCTTTCCCCGATTACAAGCTGCCCCGGGTCATTCTGGCCGACGACTTTGTCAGAAACGATCCTTTTGCCCATTCCCTTCTCTATCGCATGGATTCGCGTGACTATCTCTAGCAGTGGCACCCCGCGGCTCATGAGTTTCTGACCTGGCGGGGAATACATCGGGCCGGTCTCCTGCCCGAGTTCTCAAACTCGTTCCTGATGGTCGCCGCCAATTCAGCTGAACGGCTGAGACGATGCGCGGACCTGGATTTCGTTCATTTCTCCAGCAGCGGCAGACGACCTGCCTTCAGGACCATGACCGTCAAGCGATCGCAGGCAAAAACAATCCGCAAGAAACGCCTGTCGGCGGAAAATGTTCCGCCCGGTTCACTGGAACAAAATCTGCCCGCCACGACCTACCGGCAGGGAGAACTGTTGTCGACATGCTGGCTGATGAACTTCTTTGCGGATGATCCTCTCGAGACCCTGTCCGGTTCTTTACGCAGCTACCATGTCTTTCTCAGGGAATTCCTCGCAAACACACCGAACCCCGGCGCACTGATCGACCTGCTGCCGTCCAATATCATAGTGGATCCCCGGGATGGATCCTGGAAAACATTTGACCTTGAATGGTCGGTTACAGACAGGGTGGACCCCGACTTTGTTTTTTTCAGGGCTGTCTTCTGGTTCGGCGACCATAACCGTCGCCTGCTGACCCGGTTACCGGAACCTCTCTGCATGACGAAGCTGAACGACTTCGTGGTGTTCTGTTTCCAGGCAATCGGCCTGGATTTTTCCATACGGCGAGCCGCTTTCATCAAACAGGAAGAAGCATTACATCGGGAGGTTGTCGCGGACCAGTCACCGGGCCTTGATGTTCTCGTCCTGCTGAACGAACCGCTGCCCGGGCAGGAGAGTGCCGTTGAGGATCGTTCAGCCGGGAAAACCATAGAAAACCCGGCCGGACAATCATCATCCGGCAGGCATGGTCGAACCACAAGAGCAAAGGCGCTGACCCTGGCCAAGAGAAGTGTCAAGGTCCTGCAGAGCCGCCTGTTCAGCCGTCATTGCCGTATTCTCCGTCGTTCCGGCATGTTTGATCCCGCTTACTATCGCAGCATGGATAAGGCCCTGCAGGATC
>JAJRTB010000288.1 GCA_024278495.1 Deltaproteobacteria bacterium | reverse complement strand
TATTGGCATGATTACCGAGCTCGTATAATAAAGGCTTTTTTGCTACCATGTACCATTTCCGGTGTCAACCGGAAACGGTTTCATTTTCGGTACTGGTAAGCATCCTCCCACGTAAATCAATAATTATTTTGCAGGGCCAACATTCAAAATAATAATGATTCTTGATTCTGGCAAGTTTCTTTTTCTCTGGCACTGCAACATCAATAAGCCGGCAGGCGCCCGTGCCTGGGCACAATTGTCGGATTTGCAAAAAGATTTGAAACCGACGGGCCAGCGTTATAACTTGTTGAATTATCTAAGTTCTCAGTCAGGATTTGCGGCTTTTTACGAGTTCATCTCAATTCCAGGGTAATGAAAACGCAGGGGAATTGCCCCCGTGATCAGATACGATTGAAGGTGTCGGCATAATGCGGAACCGCATGGATTGAAAAGATGTTGTTTTTTCCAAAAAGGCATGCTAAATTTAAAAATTTATTTTATGACATTTGCGCAACATCTTGTACGGAGATATAATTATGGCACGTGTATGTGATATTTGTGGTAAGGGACCGGTCACCGGTAATAATGTCAGCCATGCCCACAACAAGACCCGTCGTCGCTGGCTGCCGAATCTGCAGAAAGTCAGGACCGTTCTTGAAAACGGCAGCACTGTTCGGGTCAATGCCTGTACCCGTTGTATTCGTTCCGGCGCTGTTGTCAAACCGTCCTGAAAGCTGATCTGTCCATGTGCTTTCCCGGTCTTTGCTCCTTTTCTCTGGCGCGGCTCCCGGGCGACCCGCCCCTGTCGGGCACGTAGCAAAACAGCTCAGGATGCAGGAACGGAAATGAAGCATGTCTTGCCGGGTGACTTGACTGATCAATGAAATTCGACTCTCTCCTGTCGGCCTTGCCGGTATCTGAGGGGTCCATGATTACTGAGACTTGAAATTGTTGCCATGAGCGGTACAGAAGAAATGCGATTTCTGCCCTATGAGGAGGCTGTCAAAATAGTTGCGGCCATCCAGGAGGAAGAAGATGTCAAACGGCCCGATCACAGGATCCTGACCGTATACAATCATGACGACAAGGAGTTGTGCTGGTTTGATTTTGAGGAGGTCATGGCCGCTGTCTCGCCCGTGGACAAGTCCGTGGAAAAGGAAGCGGTCAGTAACTATATTCTGAATCACCTGCCTGACTGGGTCCTGGACATCTGACCTTTATAATATTCCTCCCGGCACTGGCGGTACCCTGTCACCTCCCAGCATATAGCCTCCGTCCATCCTGATAACGGAGCCGGTCATGTAGCTGCCGTTTCTGATCAGAAACAGTGCGGTCCGGGCGACTTCCTCCGGCCTGCCGGTTCTGCCGGCCAGGGTGTGGGCCAGGAGTTTTTTTCTTTCCTTTCCAGACAGGGCCTGCCAGCCCCTTGTCTTTTTGCCGTGCCGCGTATCGATCAGGCCCAGCATGATTTCGTGAACCCTGATCCCCGGCGCCTCGGCCCGGGCCCAGGTTTCCGTAAACCCTGAGGCCGCTCTGTTGGCGGCCGCGTATCCGTCGCTGTACAGAAGCCCGGCCGGCCCGGATCTTCCTGTCAGGGCCGCGATCGAGGTAATGTTGATGACAACCGCTTCCCTGGTCCTGCGCAGGAGGGGCAGGGCGGTTTCAAATAGATTTTTTTTGGCCAGCAGGGTGGTGTCGAGTTCCAGTTGCCACTGTTTTCTGTTGACCTTGCGTTCATACGGACCGTGGACGACAGGCATGCCGCCCCGTTCAATATTGTTGATCAGGATGTCAAGACCCGGGGTGTCGCGTTTGATGCGCGCGATAAAATCACGCACGGCGTCACGATCCCTGAGGTCAACCCGGACAAAGATATGATGGGCTCCCTTTTTCCTGAATTCCTTCCTGATCCGGCGTGAATCCTCGGGCCAGTCATGCCAGGGGACGATGACCCTGGCTCCTTTTGTTGCGAGTTTTCGTGCTATGGCCAGGCCGATGCCGCGGGTCCCTCCGGCAACCAGCGCTGTTTTTCCTGTAACCTTCATCTTGCCTCACAGGTTATCTGTATCTATAGTCTGCAGGTAGGATGGCAACGCAAAAGTCGCGAGTCCGACGGATCAGTGGTTGTAACGTGCTGATCTGTCATGGCGCTCGGCGAGTGTTTATGGCTTTGTGCGCGCTCATCTTCCTGCTCCAGAAATGTTCCTCCACGATCCGTGTACCCGGAGAATAAAATGAATAGACCCGTATTGTCAAATTTCAAGGCCGGAGTGGTTCTTGTTCTTTCAATTGTTGTACTGACCGGGTGCGCCCGCCCGCTCAAGCCGTCAGGTACCCCGGCGAAGGCTCCTGCCGAATGTATATCGCAGGGATGGCCCCATGACCGCAGCGATCTCCGGCCTGATCCCCGGCTGACATTCGGAACGCTGGCCAACGGTTTTCGGTATGTGATCATGCCAAACAGCGAACCAGAGGGCAGGGTGGGGCTGTATCTCGATATCCAGGCGGGATCTCTGCATGAAACAGATGAACAGCGTGGGTACGCGCATTTTCTCGAACACATGCTTTTCAACGGCACCACCCACTATCCGCCGGGAACCCTGGTTGAGTACTTTCAGACAATCGGCATGAGCTTTGGCGCCGATACCAATGCCCATACGGGCTTTGACGAGACCGTGTACAAGATCCTGCTGCCGGCGGGCGACGAGAAGAGCCTGGCCGATGGTCTTCTGGTTATGGCTGATTATGCCCGCGGCGCTCTGTTGCTGGAACAGGAGGTCGATCGTGAACGGGGGGTAATCCTTGCTGAAAAGCGGACCCGAGATTCGGTCGGCTATCGGCTTTATGAAAAAAAGATGCGCTTTTCATTCAGCGGGACCCGTCTTGTTGACCGGTTTCCGATCGGCACGGAAGAGACCCTGGCACGGGCGACCGGCGCAAGTCTGCGGGATTATTATGATACCTGGTACCGGCCGGAAAACATGATCATGGTTGTTGTTGGAGATGTCGATCGGCAGTCGGCGGTCCGGCTTATCAAGGAACGTTTCTCCCCCCTGAGCGCGCCTGCGGCTGAACCCCGGTGTTTTGCCTACGGCCGGGTCCGGGAACAGGGCGAGGCCGCTCTCTACATTCATGAGCCAGAAAAGGGCAATACTGAAGTTACCCTGGCGAGTCGCTGGAACGTTACGCCGGGTGAGGACTCGCTTGCCCGCCAGTCGGACATCATCCGTCGATATGTTGCCGCCTCGCTCCTGAACAACCGCCTTGAGAAACTTGTCGGCCTGAAGCACAGCCCCATGACCCGCGCCCGGACCTCTACCGGCGAATATCTCAGGCGTTTCGGGTACGTTTCCATCACGGCCGTGACAAGCGACAAGTGGCGGGAGACCTTGCAACTGATCGCAGCAACCCTGCGACAGGCCCTTGTTTACGGGTTCAGCGAGCGGGAGCTGGACAGGGTGCGCCGTGAGATCATGGCGGAACTTGAAAAAGAGGTGCAGGTGGCAGCCGGGCGTGACAGCCGCAAGCTGGCCGCGCACATTATTGACCGGTTGAATAGCAACGAGGTCATCACCTCTCCGGCTGATGACCTCAAGCTGTTTGGCCCGGTTATTGAACGGTTGACCCCGGCGGAGATAAACAGGGTGTTCCGGGATCTCTGGTCCCGCCCGAACCGCCAGTATCTGGTTGCCGGCACAGCAAGGATAGTCCCTCAGGATAACGACCCCGAATCAGCTATACTGGCGTTCGCCGATGAGATCAAAAAAATTCCTGTTGAGGAGTGGGAGAGCGGCGCGGGAATCAGCTTTCCCTACCTGCAGCCAGAACCGGTTCCCGCCGCTGTTGCCCGCCGCGAGGTCGACCCGGACACCGGTATTGAGACGGTTTCGTACCAGGGAACTACGGTTCTGAATATAAAGAAAACGGATTTCCAGCCGAACGAGGTCATGGTGGCCGTCCACTTTGGCGGTGGCCGCCTGGCCGAGCCCAGACCCGGCATGGGGATGCTGGCCGAGAGCGTGGTGCGTGAAAGCGGTTTTGGCAGGCTTGCCAAAGCTGAGCTGAAAGGGGCCCTGGCCGGTCATCCGCTTGACTTTCGCTTTCGGACAGGAGCGGAAAGCTTTTCTGTCAACGTCAAGGGGATGAGCCGTGACCTGGAATTCATCATGCAGCTGATCATGACCCAGTTGCGGGATCCGGCTCTGCGTGATGACGCCTATCAGCTCAGCCGTGAACGGTTCGGGCAGATGTATGACCAGATGACAGGTTCGGTGGAGGGCATGATGGAGCTCAAGGGTGAGCGGTTTCTGGCCGGTGGTGATTCCCATTTCGGTCTGCCGGACAGGGAACAGTTCATGGATATCTCACTTCAGGAACTGCGTGACTGGCTCCTGCCTGTCATGCAAAGCGCTGCCCTTGAGGTCTCTGTGGTGGGGGATGTCGACCCGGACAAGGTCGTTGATCTGACCGGCAGGTACCTGGGCGGCCCTGAACGTCGGGGGGGCAATCTCCCCGAACCGTTACAGGTCAATTTTCCCAGGGGCGGGAAACTCAGACTGGATGTGACGACCGGGATAGACAAGGGGATGGTGGTTGTTGCCTGGCCGACCGATGACTTTTGGGATATTTCCAGGACCCGCCGGCTGAACATCCTGGCCGCTGTCCTGGATGACAGGCTGCGTCTGGAAATCAGGGAGAAGCTGGGCGCGGTGTACTCACCGTCTGTGTATAACGTGTCCAGTCGCATCAGTGACGGCTACGGGGTGCTGCGGGCCGTTCTGACCGTTGACCCGGGGCAGGCTGATTTTGTGGTGGCCAGGGTGCGGTCAACGGTACGAAATCTGGTCGAAAAGGGTATCGCCGAAGATGAGCTGCACCGTGCCCTTGAACCGGTCATGACCTCGATTCGGGACATGGTCCGGACCAACCGCTACTGGATGAATTCCGTCCTGGCCCTGGCCGGCCGGCACCCTGAGCAGCTTCACTGGCCGCTCACCATTCAGGAGGATTTTGCCGGGATCACCGTGGATGAAATACATGAGCTGGCCGTCCGTTATCTCGAGGACGCGGCATCAGCCGAGATCGTGCTGCTCCCGAATGCCAGGTAGTCCTGGCGGTTTCAGCCGACAAGCCAGAGGCACAGGTTTTGGGCCTGGGTCAGGGCCCGGTCTGAGACGCCGCCCCAAAGGCCCTTGCCGGTTGTCTGTGACCGGCGGCCTAGGACAATGGTGCCGCATTTGTGTTGCCTGGCCTGCTTGATCAGGTCCCGGCTGACGTCCAGGTTCCAGCGCATGGGCAGTTGCCTGATTCGCCTTTCATCTATTCCGTTGTCCTTGAGTATCTGGGCGTGGGCATAGAAGAGGAAGTTTTCCGGGTCAAGATACCTGTCACACCACTCCTTGCCCCATATCTCGTGAAAAT
>JAJRTB010000287.1 GCA_024278495.1 Deltaproteobacteria bacterium | reverse complement strand
GGGCAAGTGGTCAGGTACAATCGCAGAGTTACAAACCCTGTGGCGAGTTTCCATGCCGGCAACAGATAACACGGATATTCCATGAATTCTCTTTCCACTGTTTCCGAAATTACAGCACGACATATTCTCACGGAGAACCACGCTGCCAGTGATTATTTCGCCGCAATCCGGGAGCTGGTCACCCTGCGCAGCCAGGCAACGGCCGACAAAAAAGAGGTGCTGCAGGCAGCCATTGACCGGATTTACGGGCTGCTCCACGAGGAAATCCTGACCAACCGCGCGGCGCCGGTTACGCCTGTTACGTTCGGGACTTCAGGATGGCGGGGCATCCTGGGCAAAGACCTCAACATCTTTTCCGTGGCCTGCGTCACCGCCGCTATTTTAACGGTATACCGTGACATGGCGGGCGATCCTGCTCTGAGCGAAGCCCTGGGTGTTTCCAATTTCGACGAGATGCGGCAACGGGGCTGCGTTATCGGCTTTGACAACCGCTTTGACGGCGCAACCCTGGCTCTGGCCGCGGCCAATGTCCTGGCCGAAGCCGGAGTCAAAATCTATTACGCGGGCGAGGCCACCACCGGCACCCTGTCCGCCTCGGTCCTGGAACGAAACGCCGCCTTTTCCATCAATCTCACTCCGAGTCACAATCCCCTTGAATACAGCGGTTTCAAGTACAACGCCGCCGATGCCGGACCGGCCGCGCCCGTTATCACCGACCGGATCACAAAAAACGCCGCCGCCATTATCGCAGAGGGCGCCTCGCCCCTGCTGCCGAATTTTGCCAGGCTGCAACGACCCCTCACGGAAATTGCCGACCTGGAACCCGAGAACGCCCTGGCAAGCTGGCAAAGCCTGGTGCGTAAAAATGTCAACCGGCACGGTCTTGATTACGACTCCATCATCATGGACTTTGCCACCAACCCGGACTTGGTGGTGGTGATCGACTGTGTGCACGGCGCGGCCCGGACCAACATCCTCGATTTTTTCAAGGGACTGGACACGGACAGGCTGATTATCCTGCGGGGTGACCCGGACGTAACCTTTGGCGGCATCGCGCCGGAACCATCCTCCGCCAACATGGCTCAGGCAATCAAGACTCTGCGGCAGCGGCCGGAACCGTTCAAGCTCGGTGCCATTATCGACCCGGACGGTGACCGGATCCGTTTCACCGACGGCGCGACAGAAATCAGCATGAACCAGTTCGGGGCCATGGCCTACCACTTCCTCCACGAGATAAAAAAGAAAAAAGGCATGGTGGCCAAAACCGTGGCTTCGAGTAACCTCGCCAACGCCGTGGCATCGGCCCTGCAGGAAGAAATTTTTGAACCCCGGGTCGGTTTCAAGGAGTTCAAACCGGTTCTGGACCAGGCCCTGGTCTGTTTTGAAGAATCCGACGGCATCACCGTCATCGGCCATACCCCGGAAAAAGACGCCTATATCGGCCTGCTGCTGGCCATGGACATGGTGCTGACCCTGAACAAGAACCTCGGCGATTATCTGGAGGCCATTGAAAACAGTTTCGGCACCTATTTTCCGGGCCGGGGCGGGGTCGAGGTTTCCTTAAAGGGCGAAGAGCTGTTGGCCGCCCTGGCCGGTCTGGAAAAATATGACGTGGGGGCGGAGGTTCGCGTAGGCAATGCCGTCAAGCGGATCAGGGAGGTCATCACCATAGACGGCCGCAAGATGATTTTTGAGGACAACTCCTGGGTCATGATCCGGCCCTCCGGCACCGAGCCCAAGGTGCGGTTTTACGTGGAGGCCCGCAGCGGCAACGAAACCGAGCTGCTGTTACAAACCGCTCAATCCATGCTTGCCGAAATCGGTTTAGTTGCTTAGAATATCTTTTATATTGTACCGTTGACATCCCGTCGGTTTCCGCCGGGCACTGCCAGACTTTCTGAATGACCGATGCCGTTGATCAGGATCGGTCATTCCGTTCAAATACTTTTTCAGCACAAGGAACTGTTATGTGGGAATATACGGACAAGGTCCAGGAACACTTCATGAACCCTCGCAACGTCGGCGAGGTGGAGAATGCCAACGGTGTCGGCGAGGTCGGCTCGCTGGCCTGCGGCGACGCGCTCAAACTCACCATCAGAGTCGAGAATGATATTATCACCGATGCCAAGTTCAAGACCTTCGGCTGCGCCTCGGCCATTGCCTCATCCTCGGCCCTGACCGAAATGATCAAGGGCATGGAGGTGAGCGAGGCTGAAAAGATCACCAACGAGGATATCGCCGAATTTCTCGGCGGCCTGCCCAAGGAGAAGATGCACTGCTCGGTCATGGGCCGCGAGGCCCTGGAAGCGGCCATTGCCAACTACCGCGGCGTCATCCTGCCCATGGCCGAGGGCGAGGTGGTCTGCGAGTGTTTCGGGGTGACCGACCTTGAGATCATCCGGGCCATCCGGGAATCCGACCTGCGCTCGGTGGAGGAGATCACCAACTTCACCAAGGCCGGCGGCGGCTGCGGCAAGTGCGAGGACAAGCTCCGCGACATCCTCCGGGAAACGGTCGAGGGACTGGAAGTCGCCCCGCAGAAGGCCAAGAAGGACCAGAAGATGACCATCCTGCAGAAGATCAAGAAGATCGAAGAGGTGCTGGAGCGCGAGATCAAACCCACCCTGAAAAAGGACGGCGGCGACATCGAGCTGATCGACGTGGACGGCGATTTCGTCACGGTTTCTCTGCGCGGCGCCTGCGCCGGGTGCCAGTCGTCCCGGACCACGCTCAAGGTCTATGTGGAAAAAAAACTGCGTGAGCTGGTCTGCGACACGCTCATCGTCGAGGAGGACAAATAATGGACTGCGGCAGCGACAAGGTAATCTATATGGACAACAACGCCACCACCCGGGTCGCTCCCGAGGTCGTGGACGCGATGATGCCCTTTCTGACCGACTGTTACGGCAATCCCTCCTCCATGCACACCTTCGGCGGCCAGGTGGGAAGGGCCGTCAACGAGGCACGGGAACATATCGCCGACCTGCTCGGGGCCGAACCCGAGGAGATCATCTTTACCAGCTGCGGCACCGAGAGCGATTCCACCGCCATCCTCTCGGCCCTGCAGACCTTTACCGACAAACGGCACGTGGTGACGACCCGGGTGGAGCATCCGGCGGTCAAGAATCTCTGCGAGAACCTGGACAACCTGACCGGTCATCACCACCAGGTCACCCGGCTGCAGGTGGACGCGGACGGCACCCTGGATATGGAAACGTACAAAAAGAGCCTGCGGGATGACACCGCCGTGGTCAGCGTCATGTGGGCCAACAACGAGACCGGGGTCATCTTTCCGGTTGAGGAGATGGCGACCCTGGCCAAAGAACGCGGCATCCTCTTCCACACCGACGCGGTCCAGGCCGTAGGCAAGATCCCGATCAACCTGAAGGACTCGGCCATCGACTTTCTCTCCCTGTCCGGCCACAAGCTGCACGCGCCCAAGGGCATCGGCGTACTCTACGTACGTAAGGGCACCCCGTTTATTCCCTTTTT
>JAJRTB010000286.1 GCA_024278495.1 Deltaproteobacteria bacterium | reverse complement strand
CTCGTCAAAACGGCCGATGACATTACAGCCTGAATCCAGGCCAAAAGTTCTGAGTCCCAGCGAGGCACCCAGCATTTTCATAAACAGGAACACCCGGGTATTCCCCGGAAACTCCAGAATATCAACAGAATGCTCATAGTCCGCCTTGACCACGATGGGCACCCGGTCGGTTATCTCGCGAATGGTGAAGCAGATATTGGTATTGAGCAGGTCATCATTGGTCGCCACGACCATGGCCGCGTTTTTGACCCGGAGCCGTTCATAGGTGGCGGGATCATCCACGTCCCCAAGCACAACCTTGTACCCCTCGTCATACAGCTCCAGAGCCCGATGCGGATCTGGTTCGACAATCACATACTCGTACTGGTAGCTGGCCAGTTTCCGGATCAGCTTTGCGGCAATGGGATCAAGACTGGTCAGGATAACGTGGCCGGCCGTATTCCCGGGCAGTTCACGCGGGGTCCTGGACTTCTTCTGCGCCTCCAGCCAGGGCGCGTAAAAGAACTGGATAAAGGTGAACGGCAGCATGATCAGCAGAAAGACGATGCCGGAGAGCAGGACCACGATGGTGAAGACCAGGCCCAGATCGGTGTGAAAGGTGATGTCACCGAAGCCGAGAGTGGACATGACCGTGAAGGTCCAGTACAGGCCGGTCACCCAGCTGTAGTCCCGGCCCTCGTACAGCATGAGCAGGTGGAACAGGATGCTGTACAGCACGATTATGCCGGCCAGGATAACGACAAAACGCGCCAGCAGCACAAAATTGCGCTTGGTCGTCCTGTCCTGAAAAAAATACCCCAGCAGGGCCGGCAGATATTTCATGAAAGAGGTCGTCTCTCCCTGTTCCTCAGAAGGTGAGGCCGATCAGAAACTTGCTGGAATTGATCGAATCGTTCGGCTCCACGGTACCGGCATTGGAGATATGGTGGAACCGATACTCAAATTTAAGCCGGTTGCCCGACGCGAGCCGCAACCGGATACCGCCGCCAAACTGCCAGTTGCCATTAACCTCGGAGCCCAGGCCCGGGATATCGGCGCCGGTATAGAGGATACCGCCGCCGCCGAAGAAGTAGGGCTGCCATTTCTCATTCGCGTCAAAGGTCCAGGCACCCAGGATATTGACGCCGACCATGGGGCTGACCACCGGATCAACAACCAGGGTCAGGGGCAGTTCCACCAGCAGGGAATGATGGCCCCGGTACCAGGAAGCGCCGATATTGTCCAGCAAAACCAGATCATACTGGGGGATCATATCCAGAACATGGACCTCGACCCGTGTCTCGCCAAAATCCTTGTGGGAAACCCCGTAGCCGCCGTACAGGGTCCAGGAACCGTCGAGGCCGGCACGTTCCTGCGTGCGTGCCGCGGCCGGGAAGACAACCAGGAACAACAGGCAGGCCAGAATACTGAAAACAGTGTTTCGATGATACATAAAGGCAGACTCTTTTTTCTTCTTCCTTGAATCCGTGACGAAAATTTGTGGCTCTGGCAACTAACGCATTGAAAAAATGAAATATTTGTTCACACATTCACCCAGACGGGTTCTCACCCGGATCAGCCGTAATTGATCACAGGCACGCCATCTTTAGCCGGTCACCCCTGCCCGCATAGAGATAAGTGATCAGGGGCACCACATCTTCGCACGGTCGCGACTGCCCGCATAGTCGGGGCTATAGCGAACAGGTGTGACTGAACAAATCTGACGCACCTGAGATCAATTACAAGTTTTCAGCATGTGAGGACGCACAGTTATCAACCCCGTGATCAGATACGATCAGCCTTGCATCGTCACGGTTTATGATATTGCCCCGAACCCTTTTTGACAAGCAGGAAGAGACAGGCCATGCACCTTACCGCGCTTGCAAAAGGATTCTCAGGTGGAATTCATGACGAAAATAGAGTAAACATGCCTTTCCAGACCTTCGAGGGCACATGATCGCAAGTGATCAGGGGCACCGCATCTTCGCACGGTCACGACTGCCCGCATAGTCGGCTATCGGAGTCTCCCTGCGGTCGCTTACCTGTGGTCAGTCGCGCCTGCACGAATCTGCGGCCTCCCTGACCACTTACAAATTATGGGCAGGTGACGGGTTACCCCTCAATGAGGGCACAAGCGGAAACGCTCCGCCAGGAAAACAAAAAAAGGCCGGCCTACATGAAGCAGGAACAGGTTGTCATAACCGGACTGGGAATCATCTCCTGTCTCGGCAACAGTCGCCGGGAGGTAACCGATTCCCTGCGCAAGGGAACCTGCGGCATTCAGCTCCTGCCGGAGCGCAAAAAACTCGGCTTCAACAGCGGCCTGAGCGGCGTCATCAGCAACTTCAGGGCGGAAAGCTACCTGAGCCGCAAGCAGCGCAAAACCCTGCCGGAATTCGGCATCTGGGCCTGGGCCGCCATTGACCAGGCCCTGGAGCAGGCGGGCATCGCCACCGATTCTCTTCGAGGAGACGAACAGACCGGCCTGATTTTCGGCAACGACTCCTCCGCCGTCACCCCGGTTGAGCAGGTGGAAATTCTGCGCCGGGAACAGGAAACCCGTCCCATCGGCAGCGGCCATATCTTCCGTTCCCTGACCTCGACCATAACCCTGAACATCTCGACCCTGCTCGGAATCCGGGGCATGTCCTGGACAGTCGCCTCGGCCTGCGCCAGCGGGGCCATGGCCGTCGGCCAGGGCGCGGAACTGATCCGGACAGGCCGACAGAAACGGGTGATCTGCGGCGGGGCCCAGGAAATCTCCTGGCAGTCCATGTGCAGCTTTGACGCCCTGGACGCCTTTGCCAAACGGGAAGACGCGCCTTCAGAATCCTCCCGTCCCTTTGACCGGGACCGGGACGGCCTGGTACCGGGCGGCGGCGCGGCGGCCCTGGTCCTGGAAAATAAACAGGAAGCGCAAAAGCGCGGCGCCCCGATCCTGGGCGAAGTACTCGGCTACGGCACGGCCACCGACGGCCACCATATCGTCGTGCCCAGCGGCAGGGGTATCGAGTCGGCCATGCGCACGGCCCTTAACGAGGCGCGACTCGCCCCCGAAAAAATCGACCTGGTCATGGCCCACGCCACCTCCACCCCGGCCGGCGACGAAAAGGAAGCCGAAGCGCTCTGCCGTGTATTCCGGGAGAACAAGGCCAATCCTGCCGTTTTCGCGGCCAAGGCCCTGACCGGCCACGAGTTCTGGATGGCCGGAGCAGCCCAGGTCGTCTACGGACTGCTCATGGCCCACGGCGGCTTTATCGCGGGCAACATCAACACCGGGAATCCGGACGGCGCCGCCACCCGGCTCAACCTGCCGCGGCAGCGCCTGACCCGGACACCAGGCGTTCTGCTCTGCAACGCCTCGGGCTTTGGAGGGACCAATGCGGCCCTTGTTGTCCGCGCCGCCCGTGAAAACACTGAGGTTCTCCCGTGAGACGGGCCGCCGTCATAGGCAGCGGCATCAGCGGTCTGACCGCGGCCTTGCTGCTCAGCCGTCGTGGTTTTGCCGTGTCGGTATTTGAGAAACAGCGCGAGGCGGGCGGCGCCCTGCACAGGTTCCGGCGCGGATCCATCCCCTTCGACGTGGGATTTCACTATACCGGGGGACTGGGGCATGGAGAAATACTCCGTGCCCTGTGGCGCCACTGCGGGATTGACGGGAAGATAACCATTCT
>JAJRTB010000285.1 GCA_024278495.1 Deltaproteobacteria bacterium | reverse complement strand
TGAAATATTTGTTCTCTCATTCAATCAGACGAGTTCTCACTCGACATCGCCCGTCAGAGCGCCCACCCGCGGCCCATCTGAAAGCGATCAAACCATGGGGCATAGGTTACTATAGCCCCATGGCCCGATCACTTTCATCTGCACCACGGGTGAACGCTCACGGATCCAGGTATATGGTAAGACTACTCGGTGTTCGTGTCAAAGGCGGCCATGCCGGCCTCGACCCGCTCAATGATCCGTTAGGCGGCCTGCTCCGGCGGAACCTTCTCCACCTCGCCGCTGCGCCGCTCCCTGATCTCGATCAGTCCTTCCTTCTCCAGGGTCTTACCCACAGTAACCCGGAACGGGAGACCGATCAGATCCGCGTCCTTGAACTTGGAGCCGGGCCGTTCGTCCCGGTCATCGTAGAGGACTTCCAGGCCGCCCTCCTGCAACCGGCGATACAGCTCTTCCGCCGCGGATGTTATGGCGTCACTGCCCAGACCGAGGTTGAGCAGGATGACCTGGAACGGGGCCAGGGGCAGGGGGAAAATAATACCGTTGTCATCATGATTCTGCTCGATGGCTGCGGCCACCACCCGGCTGACCCCGATACCGTAGCAGCCCATGACAAAGGAGCGCTCCCTGCCCTCGCTGTCCTGGAAGGTCGCGTTCATGGCCTCGCTGTAGGCGGTGCCCAGCTTGAAAATATGGCCGACCTCGATCCCCTCGGTCAGACGGAGACTGCCGCCGCAGGAAGGACAGCTGTCTTCCGCGGTGATCCGGCGGACATCGCCGACCAGGTCCGGTTGAAAATCCCGGCCCGGCCGGACCCCGGTCAGGTGGTACTGCTTTTCATTGGCGCCGGTGATACAGTTTGCCATGGCCATGACCTCCTGGTCGGCCACGGTCTTCAGGGGCAGGTCCACCGGTCCGAGATACCCCACCGGCAGCCTGGTCAGGTCATAGGCGGCCTTGTCGTCCAACGGTTCCACCTCGGTCGCGCCCAGCAGGTTCTTCAGCTTGACCGGCTGCACCTCGCGATCCCCGCGCACCAGGACCGCGACCGGTTCGTTATCAGCCAGAAAGATCATGGTTTTGACAACCTGCTTCGGGGTGGCGCCCAGGAATTCAGCCACCACCGCAACCTTTTTCATCCCCGGCGTCTCCACCCGGATCATTACCCGGTCTTCCGCCTCACCCGCGACAGAACCGCCCGGAGGCGCGACAGCCGCCTTTTCCACGTTGGCGGCATAACCGCACTGCATATCCTCACAGATGACCAGGGTATCCTCGCCGGTTTCAGCCAGAACCATGAACTCGTGGGAAAAAGAACCGCCGATACTGCCGGTGTCCGCCTCCACCGCCCGGAAATCCAGGCCGCAGCGGGTGAAAATCCGGTGATAGGCATCATACATGTTCTGGTAGGAAAGCCCGGCAGCCGCGTCATCCACGTCAAAGGAGTAGGCGTCCTTCATGACAAACTCGCGGCCGCGCATCAGGCCGAACCGGGGCCGGATCTCATCACGGAATTTGGTCTGGATCTGATACAGGTTCTTGGGCAGTTGCCGATACGACTTGAGCAGACGCCGGGCCAGGTCTGTGACGACCTCCTCATGGGTCGGCCCAAGGCACGACTCGCGTTCGTGGCGGTCGGTGAAGCGGAGCAGCTCTGCCCCGTACTTCCGCCAGCGGCCCGACTCGATCCACAGGTCAGCCGGCTGGACCATGGGCATGAGCAGCTCCTGGGCCCCGGCCCGGTTCATCTCCTCCCGGACGATCTGCGCCACCTTCTGCACGGCGGCAAGACCAAGCGGCAGATAGGTGTAGATCCCGGAGGTCAGCTTGCTGATAAACCCGGCCCGCAGCAGCAGCTGGTGGCTGACAACCTCGGCCTCCGAGGGAGTCTCCCTTGTGGTTGGCAAAAGCATCTGTGAGTAACGCATATCTGGTTTTCTCTTGTTCTGTTTTTTTGTCGGTTTCGCAAAAAGAGTCGAATCCGACGGATCAGTGTTGTACCTGGTTGTATTATCGTAGTGATCAGCCAGGATTTTCGATTTTTTACGAGTTCATCTTTTTTGAAAAACCTGAACCCGTGAGCGTTCACCTGTGGCAGCCCCGGGGTGACTCTTTCCAAAACGGATTAACTTTCCTGCTCCTGTTCCATGGCCCGGAGTTCTTCAAGAAATACGGCCAGCAGATCATCTTCCTTGACCTTGCGGACAACCTTGCCCTTCTTAAAGATGATCCCGACCCCATGCCCGCCGGCAATGCCGATATCCGCCTCCCGCGCCTCGCCGGGTCCGTTGACCACGCAGCCCATGACCGCCACCTTCAACCTGGTGTCCATGGTCTGCAGATGTTTTTCCACGGCCTCGGCCAGGGGAAAGAGGTCAATGCGGGTGCGGCCGCAGGTGGGACAGGAAATCATCTCCGGCCCCCGTTCCCGGATGCGCAGGGAACGCAGCAGCTCATAGGCCACCCGGATCTCCTCAACCGGATCCCGGGTCAGGGAAATACGAAAGGTATCACCGATGCCTTCAAAGAGCAGGATGCCCAGGGCCACACTCGACTTGACCGTCCCGGCGATGAGTCCCCCGGCCTCGGTCACACCGATATGAAGCGGGTAGTCGGTCTTCCGGCTCAAAAGCCGGTAACCGCTGATGGTGGTCAACACATCCGGGGACTTGATCGAGATCTTGAGCTGATCATAACCGGACTCCTCCACCAGGCGCACGTTGCGCAGGGCGCTTTTAATCAGGGCTGCCGGATTCTCCGGCGTGGGATACCCGTGTTCCCTGAGCAGGTCCTTTTCAATGGAGCCGGAGTTGACCCCGACCCGGATCGGGACCTGATGGGCCCTGGCCGCATCCACCACCCTGGCCAGTTTATCCCGGCCCCCCAGGTTGCCCGGGTTGATCCGGATACCCTGGGCCCCGTTTTCCATGGCAGCCACTGCAAGACGCCAGTCAAAGTGGATATCGGCGATCAGGGGGATGGTAATCTGCTCCCGGATGGATCGGACCGCTCCGGCCGCGTCCGTGTCCGGCACCGCGACCCGGATGATTTCGCACCCGGCCGCCTCAAGCTCGTGGATCTGGGCGACTGTCGCCCCCACGTCCCGGGTATCGGTGTTGGTCATGGACTGGACCGCTACCGGCGCCTGGCCGCCGATAACAACGGTGCCAACCTTTACCTGCCTGGTCTGCCTGCGTATGATCATGCTCCCGCCTCCCTCTTCCTGCGCAGGTTGATTTCCGCTTCCGGAGCGCGCACGTACAACGGGGCCGCCGTGACCGGATCAAGCGTCTCGCCCCGGCTGAAACGCTCCGCCCCGATTAATCCGACCCTGGATGCCCGTGGTCCGCCCAGGAAGTCGGGCTGAAAACGCACCCATTGAGATGCGGCCAGTTCCTCCCTGTACACCCGTGCTCCAGGACCGGTCAGGAGGACCGGTTCGTTGATCCCGGCAAGCAGCGCGGCCGGGGAACAGACGCGGGGCTCTCCGGTTTCTGCAGGCAGGCCGTCCGCGCCGATCCGGAACAGGCAACCATACACCTCCTGTTTTCTCGCGTCCAGCAGAGCGCAGACCAGCCCCTTGCCGGTACCGGCGCCCAGGGCCAGGGCCTCCAGGGTCCCCACCCCGACGAGAGGCAGGTCTTCTGCCATGCAGACGGCTTTGGCCGCGGCCAGACCGATGCGCAACCCAGTGAAGCTTCCCGGGCCTAGACTCACCG
Source organism: Deltaproteobacteria bacterium (assembly GCA_024278495.1). Lineage (GTDB taxonomy): Bacteria > Desulfobacterota > Desulfobulbia > Desulfobulbales > Desulfobulbaceae > UBA10518. The sequence goes on along the minus strand of JAJRTB010000285.1, from coordinate 4,978 downwards.
CCACCGCGTCAATCTCCTGCCAGGAAAGTGCCGCGGCGGCCATGACCCACTTAATTGAGCCGAGCAGACGCCGGGAATGGGAGATACCAGGCTGCGCCACCGCTTCGGCAATCAACTGAAAGCCGTCGCCCCTGCCGCGGCTCAGACTGACGCTGCCGCAGGGAGTCGCCGTTTCTATGGCCAGAATCAGGAACCCATCCACCGCTGCACGATCCTGAGAATATCATTATAAAAAACAAAGAGCATCAGGGAGCCGAGCAGAAAAATACCTATCTTCTGGCCCATCTCCATGGTCCGGTCGCTCAAGGGTTTACGGCGAATCCCCTCGATAGTCAGGAAAACCAGGTGACCGCCGTCGAGAACCGGGATGGGCAGCAGGTTCAGAATACCCAGGTTGACACTGAGCAGGCCCGTGAAATAGAGCAGGTTCATCCAGCCCGCCTCCATTTGCTGACCGGCCAGCTCGGCGATTCTGATCGGTCCGCCCAGCTCCGAGGCCGGGATGACCCGTTCAAAGATCTTGACGATACCCATGATGGTCAGGTAGATCAGATTCCAGGTCTGGATAAAGGCCGACTGCAGGGCCACTCCGAATGTGGTTTTCTTATACACAACCCCCTCGCTGCGGGTAATGCCGAGCATATAGCGCTCACCCACCTCCTCGCCGAACAGGTTGGTCACCTTTTCCATGGCGGGCCGGGCCCGGATGGTGATCTGCTCGCCGGCGCGCTCCAGCAGCAGTTCAACCTCGCTGCCGCCGCTGTTTTTGATTATCTCTGAAACATCAAGCCAGGACGCGGTTTCCCGGCCGTTAATGGCAAGCACCGTGTCACCAGGCATGATCCCGGCCTGTTCCGCGGGCGAGCCCGGGCCGACCTGGCCGATCCGGGTGGTGTCAAGCGGCTCGGGCAGGCCGGCAAAAAGGAACATGGCAAAGAAGAGCAGCACCGCAAAGAGCAGGTTGAAAACCGGACCACCGGCCACGATACCAAAACGCTGCCAGACCGGCTTATGGGAAAAGGAACGGGGACGCTCCTCCGGGGCGATGTCCTCCTCGCCCTGCTGTTCACCGAACATCTTGACATAACCGCCCAGGGGAAAGGCGCTGATCAGATATTCGGTATCCCCCCATTTTCTGCCGACAACCCGGTTGCCGAAACCCAGGGAGAATTTCAGGACCCGGACCCTGAACAGCTTGGCACAAAGAAAATGCCCAAACTCGTGGACAAAGACGAGTACGCCGAGAACCAGGATAAACGATATAAGTGAATTCATAGTATTACCTGTCAGGATGTCGATTAGGTTCTGGTACGTAAAGCCGGTTATGACTCAACAGTAGAGGTCCATGCACAGACAGACCGGGCCGGCAGGAACAAACTGGTTCCGACTGTCATCCGGCCCCGGCAATACACCGGTGAGCGACCTGCCGGGCCCGGGTGTCCGCCGCCAGAATATCGTCCAGGTTGCGTTCATCTCCGTTGTCCGTCTGCTCAAGGGTTTGCGCGACAATCCGGGCGATGTCGAGGAATTCGATATCACCGGCCAGAAAAGCCGCAACAGCCACTTCATTGGCCGCGTTCAGCACGGTCGGTTTTACCCCGCCCATCTCCAGGGCGTCAAAGGCGAGCTGCAGGGCCGGGAACCTGATATAATCGGGTTTTTCAAACCGGAGGCTGCCGCACTGCGACAGACTCAGGCGCGACAGGCCCAGTCCCATCCGCTCGGGATAGGAAAGGGCGTAGGCAATGGGAATCCGCATATCGGGAATGCCCAGCTGCGCCACCACAGAGCCGTCGATATATTCCACCAGGGAATGGACAACTGACTCGGGATGAACCACAACCCCGATCTGGTCCGGCTCCATGTCAAAGAGCCAGCGGGCCTCGATCACCTCAAGTCCCTTGTTCATCAACGTCGCGGAATCAATCGAAATCTTGCGCCCCATGTTCCAGTTGGGATGGGCAAGGGCCTGCCTGGGCGTGACCGTCAGCAGCTCCGCTCCCGACTTCTTGCGAAACGGCCCGCCGGAAGCGGTCAGGATAATCCGGCTCACGTCCTGCCTGCGGCCGGCCTCAAGGGCCTGGAAAATGGCGCTGTGCTCGCTGTCAATAGGCAGCAGGCGCACGCCGCTTTTCCTGACTTTGTTCATCACCAGGCTGCCGGCCATGACCAGGGTCTCCTTGTTGGCCAGGCCGATATCCTTACCCGCGTCAATAGCAGCAAGGGTAGGCAACAGGCCGACAGAGCCGACTACGGCACAGACCATCATGTCGGCCGCTTCCAGGGTCGCGACCCGTCGGTTGCCCTCCTCGCCCCAGCAGATGCGCGACTCAAATTCCCGGGGCAGGTTTCGCGCCAGTTCCGCGGCGGTCTCCTCGTCCTGCACTGATATGCACTCGGGATTGAATTCAAGCACCTGGCCGGCCAGTGCTTCAACATTCCTTCCGGCGGCCAGACCAGCGACTTTGAATCGATTTGGAAACTGGCGGACCACGGCAAGCACATTAGTACCGATAGAGCCCGTAGCGCCGAGCAGGACGATGGTTTTCATAACAGTGTCCCGAAAAAAAGAAGGAAATAGAGGACCGGACCGGCAATCAGGAGACTGTCGATCCGGTCCAGCACGCCGCCGTGGCCAAAGAGCAGAGATCCGGAATCCTTGAACCCTGCCGAGCGTTTGAGAATGGACTCGGTCAGATCACCGGCGATACTGACCAGGGACAACAGGATCCCGGTTGCCAGGATCAGGAGGGGATCTTTTTCCGGCAGCAGAATCAGGCCGACCCCGACCGCGGCCATAGCGCCAACGGTAATGCCGCCAATAGCCCCCTCAACCGTTTTACCGGGGCTGATGGCGGGACAGAGCTTGCGGCGACCGAACCGCTTGCCGATATAGTAGGCGCCGCTGTCTCCGCCGGCGGTGACAGCGGTCAGAATCAGCAGCCAGGGCACCCCGTGGGGCAGATACCGGATCAGGACAAGATGAGCCAGGCAGAAGCTGATGTACATGGTCCCGAAACAGCAGGCATACAGGTACTGCAAGCTGTTGTTGCTGCGGCCGTGAAAGGCCACCACCAGCAAAACCGATCCCAGGAGACTGACCAGAAGCGCCGCGAGCAGGGTATCGTTTCCGGGAACAATGGTGGCGGCAACAGGCAGGAGGCTGATCGCGATACAGAGCCAGTTCGGCACCCCGGTCAACCCGTTCAGAGTCATCCGGAAATACTCATGCAGGCCATACCCGGCCATACAGACAATCAGACCCCAGAACATGAAGGCCGGGCCGGCAAGAAGCAGCACGACCCAGAGAGCGGTCATGATTATGCCGGGGATGAGACGTCTCACCGCTGCTTACTCCGGCCGGAGCTGGGCCCCGGTTTTGCCGAACCGGCGCTGCCTGCCGCCAAAATCTTCCAGAGCCTCGAGAAACTCCTGACGACCGAAATCGGGTCATTTAATGTCGGTAAAATAGAGTTCCGCATAGGAGAGTTGCCAGAGGAGGAAATTTGAGAGGCGCCGCTCCCCTCCCGTCCTGATAAACAGATCCGGATCAGGCTGACCAGTGGTATAGAGTTGATCGCTGACAGCCTGTTCATCCAGGCCGGAAGGATCAAGCTCACCGGCTGCGCACCGTCCCGCCAGGGTTCGGAGTGCCTCGACGATCTCACTGCGACTGCCGTAGCTCAAGGCCAGGTTCAGGGTCATGGCCGAACAGGGGGCCGTGACCTCCATCACCCCGGCCAGGGTATCACGCACCCCGTCCGACAATCGGTCCATCTGCCCCAGGCAGCGCAGCCGGATATCGTTGTCGAGCATGGTCTGCTGTTCCGTACGAAGATAATTCTTCAGAAGGGCCATCAACCCCTTCACCTCATAGGCGGGCCGTTTCCAGTTTTCCGTGGAAAAGGCGTACAGAGTCAGGTGTTTGACCCCGACTTCACGGGCAGTTTCCACGACGGTCCGAACCGACTTGACCCCGGCCCGGTGTCCGTAGAGCCGCGGTCTGTTTCGTTCCTCGGCCCAGCGGCCGTTGCCGTCCATGACAATAGCAACATGATCAGGGATGTGGCGGGCGCCGATTATCGATTCAGACCCCATAATGCGTGGACGCGGGAAGGAAGTTAAACTTCCATCACTTCCTTTTCCTTGCCGGCGGCTATCTCGTCAATCTGCCGGATAAAGGCGTCTGTCTCCTTCTGGGCCTCCTCCTGGAGGCGAAACATCTCGTCTTCGGAAAGTTCCTTGTTCTTCTTCATTGATTTCAGGGTATCATTTGCTTCCCGGCGAACGTTGCGAACCGCCACCCGGAACTCCTCAGACGTCTTTTTTACCTGCCTGACCAGTTCCTTGCGGCGCTCCTCGGTAAGCTGGGGGATGGTCAACCTGATGATCTTGCCGTCATTGGACGGGGTCAGGCCGAGATCAGATGAATGGATGGCCTTTTCAATGACAGAGAGCATCTGCGGGTCCCAGGGTTGAATGGCGATCATCCTGCTTTCAGGGATTGTCAGGGCCGCGACCTGATTGAGCGGCATCTTTGAGCCGTACGCGTCAACCGACACGTCGTCAAGCAGGGAAAGGGATGCCCGACCGGTTCTGATCTTGACCAGCTCCCGTTTCAGCGCCTCGACACTGCTTTCCATCTTCTCCTTCAGCTGTTCAATCACTTCACTTGCCATCATATCACCTCAGCCAGAATATTTTTTTCCCGTCACGGTCAGGTGCCGGACGCGTCTCTCAATCGTTCGTAATCAGCGTTCCAATCTCTTCCCCGGAAACCGCCCGGACAATGTTGCCCGGCGTGTTCATGTTACAAACCAGAATGGGCAGTTTTTCATCCCGGGCCAGGGCGATGGCGGCGGCGTCCATAACCCGTAAATTATCAGCCAGAACCCGGTCGTAGGTCAGGGTATCATAGCGAACCGCATCAGCATGGCTGACCGGATCGCGGTCATAGACGCCGTCAACCTTGGTCGCC
>JAJRTB010000284.1 GCA_024278495.1 Deltaproteobacteria bacterium | reverse complement strand
GCCGGGACCATGACCGTTAACGGCGTGCCTGTCACCGTTCTCCGCACTGCCAGAAATCCGAAGGACATCGCCTGGCAGGACAACGGGGTCCGGCTGGTGGTGGATACCACCGGCGTGTTCAAGGATCCGACCGCCGATGGTGACGATCCCCGGGGCGCGATCCGCGGTCACCTGCAGGCCGGGGCCGAGAAGGTGTTGCTCTCCGCTCCGTTCAAGATCAGGGCCAAGGGTATTGATATGCCGGAGGATGCGGTTACCACGGTCATGGGCATCAATGATGACGATTTTGACGCCCGCCGTCACAGCGTGATCTCCGCCGCCTCCTGCACCACCACCTGTCTGTCCTATATGATCAAGCCGCTGCTTGACCATTTTGGCGCGGACCGCCTGCTCTCCGCCTCCATGGTCACGGTACATGCCGCCACCGGCAGCCAGCAGGTGCTGGACCGGGTGCCGGGCGCCGGCGCCTCAGATCTGCGCAAAAACCGCTCCATCCTGAATAATATCATCCTGACCACCACCGGTGCGGCCAAGGCCCTGGGTCTGGTTATTCCGGAGATGAAGTCCATCGGTTTTATTGCCGAGTCAGTGCGGATCCCCACTTCCACCGGTTCTCTGATCGTCCTGGTCCTGAATCTGCAGGACGACCTGGACAACCCGGTGGGCCGGGACCTGATCAACTCCATCTACAGGGATTACGCGGCCAATACCCGATACCTGATGTATTCCGAGGAGCAGAATGTCTCCTCCGACATTATCGGCACACCGTTCGCCGCCGCTGTTATCGAGGCCACCGAGACCCACACCCGCACGGCCTCCATCACCGTCAACCTCGACAAGGTCAAGAGCTGCAACTTTGAGCCGGGTCAGGCCCCGCCGGTGCTTGAGGTCCCTGTGACCCAGGCGGTTATCTACGGCTGGTACGACAACGAGTTTGGCAGCTACACCAACATGCTGGGCGATCTGACTGTCTCCGTGGCCGAACAGATGGTCTAGGGGCGCCACGAAAGAGAGCGGCATGAAAACGATACGCGAACTGGATCTGGCCGGAAAACGGGTTTTGCTGCGGGTGGATTTTAACGTGCCCATGGATGCAAACGGCGTCATTACCGATGATATACGGATCCGCATGGCCCTGCCCACGGTCCGGTATGCCCTTGAGCAGAAGGCCCGGGTCGTCCTTTGCTCCCACCTGGGGCGTCCCGGCGGGGAGCGGGTGGAAAAGTACTCTCTGTCTCCGGTTGCCCCGGCCCTGAGCGAACTGCTCGGTCTGCCGGTCAACCTGGCGCCCGACTGCATCGGTGCCGCAACCGGGGCCATGGTCAATGCCCTGGCCGACGGGGAAGCGCTTTTACTGGAAAACCTGCGTTTTCATGGTGGCGAGCAGGCCGGTGATCCGGAATTCGCCCGGCACCTTGCCGCCCTGGCGGATGTCTATGTCAACGACGCCTTTGCCGTCTCGCACCGGGCCCATGCCTCGGTGACCGGCGTACCGCCGCTCTGCGCGGACAGGGGAGCCGGTTTCCTCCTCCAGAAGGAGCTGGACTATTTTCACCGTTCCATGGATGAGCCTGAGCGGCCGCTGGTTGCCCTGATCGGCGGAGCCAAGGTGTCGAGTAAGCTCGGCGCCCTGGAAAACATGCTGGCCAGGGTGGATCACCTGTTGATTGGTGGAGCCATGGCCAATACCTTTCTCAAGAGCGGCGGTATCAATGTCGGCGCCTCAAGGGTGGAGGATGAGCTCCTTGAGACGGCCGGCCGCCTGCTGGAAACGGCACGACAGAAGGGCGTCAAGGTATCCCTGCCCGTGGACGTGATCGCGGCGGACCGGTTCGCGCCGGATGCTGAGATCATGGTGGTGTCGGCCCGGGATATTCCGGAACAGTGGATGGCCCTTGATATCGGCCCGGCCACGGTCGAGCTCTTTGCCAAGGCCCTTCGTGGTGCCCGGACCATTGTCTGGAACGGGCCGGTCGGCGCCTTTGAAATGGACGCTTTTTCACGGGGCACCATGGCCCTGGCCCATGTCATCGGGTCGTCGCAGGCGCTCAGCATTACCGGCGGCGGAGATTCCAACGCAGTCGTCAAACAGGCGGGCGAGGCCGAAAATATCACCTACATGTCCACCGGTGGCGGCGCTTTTCTCGCCCTGATGGAGGGCAGGATCCTGCCCGGGGTCGCAGCTCTGGAGGCAGGCTGATTTTTTGAGTTTTTGTGAAGGGGGAACAGGATGAGCAGAACACCGCTGTTGGCCGGCAACTGGAAGATGAATCTGGCCCTGGACGAGGCCGTGCAACTGGCCGCGGCCGTAGTCGAATCCTGCCGGGGGCTGGCTGGCCGGGAGGTCATGGTGGCCCCGGCCTTTCTCCATATTCCTGCCGTGGCCCGGGTCCTGCAGGGGACTTCCGTGCTGCTTGCCGGTCAGAACATGTGCTGGGAGAAACGTGGTGCCTTTACCGGCGAGGTGTCCGGGCCCATGCTGAAAGAGGCCGGCGCTTCCATGGTTATCCTGGGTCACTCGGAACGACGACATGTTTTCGGAGAAGACGATGAACTGATCAATCGGCGCCTGCGCGGCGCACTAGCCTGTGATCTGACGCCGATACTCTGCCTGGGTGAGACCCTGGAGGAGCGGGAGGCTGACCAGATTTTTGAAGTGCTTGAGGGCCAGTTGCTCCGCGGCCTCGGCGGGCTGGATCCGGAAGAGGCGAACCGCGTGGTGCTGGCCTATGAACCGGTCTGGGCGATAGGCACCGGCAGAACCGCCGGCCCTGAACAGGCCAGGGAGGTCCACGCCTTTCTCCGGTCCGTTCTTGCCGACCGGTTTGAGAAAACTCTTGCCGAGTCCGTGCGGATACTGTATGGTGGCTCGGTTAACCCGGAGAATATCGACAGCCTTATGGCCGAGCCCGATATAGACGGAGCGCTCGTGGGCGGCGCTGCACTGAAGTCCGAGTCCTTTGACCGGATTATTCATTTTGCTTCATGACTACTTTACTGATTATCATCCATGTTCTGGTCTGCCTGTTTCTGATAACTATCGTGCTGCTTCAGCACGGTAAAGGGGCGGATATCGGGGCCTCTTTTGGCGGCTCCAGCCAGTCGCTGTTCGGCTCTGAGGGTCCGGTGCCCCTGCTTAACAAGATCACGACAGCCGCTGCCATCGTCTTCATGGGCACTTCAATTTCCCTGGCTTATATCGCGGCCAACAAGAGTACCGGTACGGTCATGGAAGACGTACAGGCTCCTGTGCAACAGCAGGTTCAATTGCCCACTGAACCGAT
>JAJRTB010000283.1 GCA_024278495.1 Deltaproteobacteria bacterium | reverse complement strand
GTTGTCTTGATGGGCGACAGGATTAAAATCGGCCGCAACGTCCTCATCGAGTCCGGGGCGCTTATCAAGGAACCGGCGATTATCGGCGACTCCAGCGAGGTGCGGCAGGGGGCCTATCTGCGGGGATATTGTCTGATCGGCCGGCGTTGCGTGGTCGGTCACACCACCGAGGTCAAGCATTCCATCTTTTTAAATGATGCCAAGGCCGGTCATTTCGCCTATGTCGGCGATTCGATCCTGGGCGGCGCCGTCAACCTCGGGGCCGGCACCAAGTTGGCCAACCTGCGTTTTATCCGGGGTGAAGTGATGGTAAAAACGCCGGAGGGCGCGATTAACAGCGGCTTGCGCAAATTCGGGGCGGTTTTCGGCGACCGGACCCAGACCGGCTGCAATGCGGTCACCAGCCCCGGAACCGTGATCGGCCGGGCCGGGATCATCATGCCCAATACAACGGTACCGTCCGGTTGTCATCCTGCCGGAAGCTTGATAAGGTAACCGGTGTCTTTTTGAGTTGCTTGAGCCGCCTCTGTTCCCGCGCCCCTATTCCGTAGAGGTTGTACATCAGGCCGGTAATAATCCCGATCGTAAAAAAAATCCTGGCAACGCGGTTCCAGGGGGGCCAGCGGTTGCCGGATGTGCGACGAATAAACACAACGACAATATATGTAAAACCTATTTCATAGGGGAGAGTATGCAGCAGGGCCATTATGGTGCCGGTGAGGACGGAACCGGAATCCGGCGCCATCCCCAGGTGAAACAACAGGTAGGCTAAGGCGGTCAGAACAAATGTCACTTTTTCTCGTAGCGTTTCCATATGAATAGACGATCAGTTGTTATTTTTCCGGATACTGTTCCCACGGAGCAGGTGCTTATTCCCCTTGTACAGGTTTTCGAACCGGTTGTCTACTGCCTGCCCGTGGAAAACGAGGCGGCAGAGACGGACAGCGGCGGCAGCGGGTGCGCGGAACTGCTGAAACAGGGGCTCTGCCGATTTTTTGTGCCGGCCCCCCTGGAAGCCGACCGCGACAGGTTTTTGCGCCTGGTCTCCGACCTGCACAACCGGCGGGACGATTATGCCGGTCAGCTCAGCCGTCTTTCGCTGGCCTCCCTCTCCTCCGTGAGCCGCCCGGAGCAGGAGTCAAAAGGTTCAATCCTGACCAGCCTGCTGCGCAGTCACGGCATCGAGGAGCGGCAGAAGGAAAAACTGGCCCTGCTTTTATGGCAGGCGCGGCTGGTGTTGAAACTCGGCGAGTTTTTTGACGCGGAACAGGAGTCGCTCCGGCTGGAGATGCAAAAGATCAGCGAAAAGCAGACAAAAATGTTCTCCGGCTTAAGCAATGGGCCCGCCAATCCCTTCTCCCTGACGGAACAGATCTCGTCCTCAGTCGCCGTGGCGGTCGATAATTGGCAGCGCTTGCGGCTGCGGGCCTGGGCCAGGATATTTGCCCTGGGCCGGCCCATCCCGGACGCACCGGCGGTTTTTATTACCCGGAGCAGTGACGCCGTTGACCTTCTGGCCGATGAATATGAACGCCAGCACGGCAACCCGCCCGGGCTCGTTCTCGACCTGCCGCTGCCGACGGAATATTCCGGCAACGGTCAGCCGGCCGGGCAGCGGGATCTGTTTCGCCGGGAGGGGGCCGATCTGCTGGCCCGGCTGGACGGCCTGCTTGCCGATCCGGCCAGGGTGTCCGAACAGGATCGGGCGGTCTTCCTGGACCCGGACGGTCCATGGGGGACCCTGCTCGAACGTTGTTTTCCCGCCGGGGGCCGGGACCGCCGCCGGTTGTCCCTCTACGATTTTACCGGTACCGGCGCCGGCCGTTTGTTCCTGGACAGTTTCGGCCGTGACGAGGATGATCCCCTGCAGGGGAAAATCTTCCCGGCAGGAGGGGCCGATATGTTGATCGGGCTCTTGCGGTGACCTGGGCCGTCAATCTGCCCTGGTTTGTCGTCTTCTATTGTTTCTCGCATTCCTCCTGGTAGGGATTGATGGTCATGACCGGGCAGCAGGCGTTTTTAACCACTTTTTCGGCCACGCTGCCGAACATGATCCGTTCAAAACCCTTGTAGCCGTGGGTCCCCATGACAATCAGGTCGCAGTTGTGTGTCTTGGCGTAATTTATGATCTTTTCCGCCACGTCACCGTTCAGCACCTCGCTCTTTACCTCCGGCACCCCGGCATCGGCAAATTCTTGTTTTCTCTGGTCCAGGAAGGTATCCATCTGTTGCTGGGCCGATAGCAGGATTTCTTCCTTCAGGTTGGGCATGTTCACCGGCGGGACAAAGAAACTGCTGTAATCGTCAAACTCCCGGACCACAAAGATAAGGTGCAACCTGGCCTTGAACGTTCCGGCAACATAGGCGGCAGCCAAGGCGATTTTCAAGGCGTTTTCCGAAAAGTCAATGGGAGTCAGGATGGTTTCGATTTTGTGCATGCGGGTGTCTCCTTTTGCATAAGCAGAGAGGGAAGGGAATACAGGCGAAAAGCGCCCTGCCTGTTGTTTAACTTTATTTTCGCATACCGGGGGATACATTTCAAGCCAATTTCACGCCGGCGGACAAAGCGGTTGACCGCAGGTTGCAAGGTGAATATATTCAACAAAATGTAACACTGATGAACTCGTGAAAACTACACTTTACTGATTTTTCGTCATTCCCGCGCAGGCGGGAATCCAGAACATACTGAAATGATTAGATTCCCGCCTGCGCGGGAATGACGGAGCAGAGGACTTTTTACGAGTCCATCAACACTGAGAATATAACAGTTACAAACCTCGTGACGGGATACTTTCTCGCTTGTCCCTGAATAGATACGTTCCGGAGAGAGCAATATGGAATTTGAGCCCAAATGGATCGCCTGGGAGATCACCCGGCGCTGTAACCTGAAATGTGTCCACTGCCGTTCCTCATCGGCGCTGGAGATCAAAGGCCATCCCGACTTTTCCCTGGCCGAGGCCGAAAGGGTGCTTGATGATATCCACGGTTACGCGGACCCGGTTATCGTGCTTTCCGGCGGCGAACCGTTGTTGCGGGCGGATGTTTTCGACATT
>JAJRTB010000282.1 GCA_024278495.1 Deltaproteobacteria bacterium | reverse complement strand
TCTCGGTGTGGAACGTATTGCCATGCTCAAGTATGGAATTGACGATATCCGCCTTTTTTACGAGAATGATCTGCGTTTTCTGGCGCGGTTCTAGTCTTCTATTTATCACCAGTACCGCTCTGATGAGCTGAGAAGATGAAGTTTACCCTGAAATGGCTCGGTGAATATGTTTCCCTGGATGGACTGGAGCCTGAACAAATCGCCGAGGCCCTGACCATGCTGGGGCTGGAGGTTGACGCGGTTGTCGATCTGGCCGCGGGCCTTGAAGGGATCGTTACAGCCCGAATTGTCTGCGTGGAGAAGCATCCCAATGCGGATCGACTTTCCCTGTGCGAGGTTGAGGTCGGCCGGGAGCGGCTTCAGGTCGTCTGCGGTGCTCCCAATGCCAGGCCCGGTCTGATGACCGCTATTGCCCGTCCAGGTGTTGTCCTGCCTGGTGGCATGAAAATCAGAAAGGCCAGGGTAAGGGGGCAGTAGTCTTTCGGCATGCTCTGTTCAGCTCGTGAGCTTGGTTTAAGTGACGACCATACCGGGATCCTTGAGATCGACGGGGTTGAAGAAACCGGGGTGCCGGTGAGCAGGGTGCTGGACCGTGAAGATACCATGATCGAAATTGATCTTACGCCCAACCGACCTGATTGCGCGTCGGTTCTCGGGATTGCCCGTGAGATAGCCGGGTCTGCCGGCCGCGAACTTGTCAAGCCTGTTGAGAGAGCGAGCCTGCCGAAACTGCGCGAAAGTCACCCTGATTTCAAGGTTGAGATCAGGGAACCCGAGCTTTGTCCCCGGTATGCGGCCCGCAGACTGATCAATGTCAAACCTGGACCTTCGCCCCTGTGGTTGCGGCAGAGACTTCAGGCGGTTGGCGTCCGGCCCATCAACAACATAGTTGATATTACCAACTATGTCATGCTTGAGCTGGGCCAGCCGCTTCACGCTTTTGATTTCAAGAGGTTGGCCGGCTCTTCTGTGATCGTGCGCCGCCCGGGACCGAATGAAACCGCGTTTACAACCCTTGACGGCACTGAAAGGACCCTGGAGCCCGAAATGCTGATGATCTGTGATAACGAGCAGCCGGTAGCTGTGGCCGGGGTCATGGGCGGCTTGAATTCCGAGGTCACTGAAGCAACAACCGAGGTTTTGCTTGAGTCGGCCTGTTTCGACCCTGTCAGTATCCGGCGGACCGCCCGCAGACTGAATATTTCGTCCGAGGCTTCCTACCGCTTCGAACGGGGCGTTGACCCCGGCGGCGCTGTCGCGGCCCTTGAACGGGCAGCCTTCCTGATGGTCGAGCATGCCGGCGCAGAACTCGTTGATGGTGGCATTGATCTGTACCCCGGCAGACAAGAGGAGCTGGTGATTCCGCTGCGGGTCCAGCGGGTCTGTGAACTGCTCGGCCTGGAACTCAGCGCGGCTGAAATAGCGGATTATCTGCGACGCATTGAATTCAAGGTGAACATGGAGGATGAGAAACTCCTTCAGGTGACGGTTCCGACGTTCAGGGTCGACGTGGAGCGGGAAGTTGACTTTGTCGAGGAGATCGCTCGCCTTGTGGGATATAATGACATTCCCACCACAAGCCCCTTGATTACCATGGATTATCCGGCCCGTGACCCGTTGCGGGGATTGTGCCGTCGCATTTCAGAAATCATGGTGGCTCGGGGTTTTGCCGAAGCTATTAATTACAGCTTTACCTCTGAAAAATTTTTTGACCAGCTGGGTCTGGCTCCGGAAGATGCCAGGCGCAAGGTGACCCGGCTGCTCAATCCACTCACCGAAGACCAGGCTGTAATGCGTTCCATGCTGCTGCCCGGTCTCCTTGAGAATGTCCGGCACAACTGCAATCATCAGAACACGGATATCGCCCTTTTTGAGATTGGTAAGATTTTCCTCCAGCATCAGACAGGGGGACAGCCAGAAGAACGGTTACAGCTTTGTGCCTTGATGAGCGGGTCCCGCTATCCGGGTAGCGTGCCTCTCTACTTTTCAGGTCAGGAAAGTGATGTTTTTGACTTGAAGGGAATCGCTGAGCTGTTGATTGAATCTCTGGCGCTGCAGGCCACTTCAGGCGAGATCTCCTGTCAGCCGGCCGCGTCACCGGCCCGTCTTCCATACGCTGTTGCCGGTGCTGTTATGAACATTTTGAACGGCGCAGAGGTTATAGGCTCGGTTGGCGTCCTCAGCAGGGATGTGCTCAAAAAATTCGGTATCAAGCAGGATGTCTTTTTTCTTGAGATGGATGTTACCGCCATGAACGATCTGCCCAGGAAAGAAAAGACTTTTCAGCCCCTGCCCAGGTTTCCCTCTGTCCTGCGGGATATAGCCCTGGTTGTTCCGGTCACGGTCGGTGCCGGCGAGTTACTTCAGGCCGTTCGTGATTTGAACATGGATACGGTCGAACGTGTCGAACTCTTTGATGTGTACCAGGGAAAACCCATTGAAGATGGAATGAAGAGTGTAGCGTTGTCGGTTACCTACCGGTCCGCGGAAAAGACCCTGGATGATGAAACGGTTGACATCTTTCATGAGAAGATTGTAAATACCCTTATGTCCCGCTTTCAAGGACGTTATCGCGAATAAGAGGAGAGAACTTGATGAGTAGTAATGTCACCAGGAAAGAGCTGGCTGTTGCCGTGAATGAACAGTTGGGAATTTCTCAGCGCAACAGTTCTGATATTGTAGATGCCGTCTTCTCTGAACTTAAAGATACATTGATTAAGGGAGAGTCGGTCAAGCTTGTTCAGTTCGGCACCTTGACCGTTCGCCAGAAATCCCCCCGCAGGGGGCGCAATCCACGAACCGGTGAAGCCATGACCATTACCAGGAGAAAAATGGTTTCCTTCCGGCCGAGCAAACAGCTGCGGGAGCGTCTGAACAGCTAAGAATACGGTAAGAGTGGAGAAAGAGACAACCGGTCGGCAGCATATTCCGGACAAAGTTTATTTCCGGATTGGAGAGGTCAGCGCCCTGGTTGGTGTTGCACCCCACGTTCTCCGTTACTGGGAGTCTGAGTTTACATTAGTCAAACCGAGACGGGCCGCGTCGAATCAGAGGCTGTATCGCCGCAAGGATGTTGAAGCGCTTCTTTTAATCAGGGAGTTGCTGCATAACCGAGGCTATACCATTGCCGGAGCCCGTAAATTTTTTGACCGCAGGGATTTTGATCTGCAGGAGTTCCTGCAGAACCACTCTGATACTGATGAAAACAAGGCCACGGAGAAACTGGCTGATATCAAGGAAGAGCTCCGCAGAATACAGCAGCTTCTTGCCTTGAAATCCCTGCGATACTAGAAGATTGTATATGAAAATCCCGTCCCACCCCCCAGCAGGGCGGGATCTTTCATAGTTTGTTGTGCGGGCCGCGGGGGGTTCCGCACGGGTGTTTGGAAATATAAGCCGACAGTGTGCAACTGTCGCAATTATCGGGTCGGGACGTAGCGCAGTCTGGTAGCGCACCTGAATGGGGTTCAGGGGGTCGGAGGTTCAAATCCTCTCGTCCCGACCATTTTTTGGACGTATCTACGCTTCTCCCCTTCAATTTTCTTACCCAGGTCCGTTTCAGGACTCTTCTTTGGTGCTGTCACCCCTCTTGTCTGCTGCACCGGCTTTTTGAAATTCATCCACATAGTGCAATTATACCTTGCATTTAGTATCTGCTTCTCCCATACTTGAAGTAGTGCTCGTCCCGAAATAAGCGATTTTTCGAAGTCAGCCGGTCAAGAATGGCTCGTTGAAAGTCCGGCATGGGATGGCTGAGCAAACTCAAAAGGCGCGAAGGGCCATTTAGGACAGGCGCCAGCTGATACGTTGATGAACAAACGCAGGAGAGAAGCAAAATGCGCCTGATAGCCTGTCTGGCGACAGTGTTCCTGATTGCAGTTGTCACTTCTGCCGGCATTGCAGGTGACTTTCCGTATCGCCGGGATTATCCCGAGGTGCGAACAATCGATCTCCCTGAGCTGAAGGCATTGTACGACAAGGGCGAGATTATATTTGTTGATGTGCGATCAGCCCTTGAGTACGAGACAATTCATCCCAAAGGCGCCTTTCATGTTTCCCTGTCAAAAGCGTCGTTCATTTCGGATCTGAGAACCCTGGTAACCGGGTTCCCCGGCAAGATTGCCGTTGTATACTGTAATGGCATCACCTGTCTTAAATCGTACAAGGCTGCTCAGGACGCCATGGACGCCGGCCTGCGGGCTTTTGCCTTTGACGCGGGGGTTCTGGCCTGGGCTATGGCCTATCCGGCCGAGACCCTTCTCCTGGGCAGGAAGATTGTAGATCCTGAACGGCAGCTTATTTCTCAGGATGCATTCAAAAAGCGTTGTCTGGATTACGAAACCTTCAAACAGAAGGTGATGTTGTCGCGAAACGCGGTCGTTATTGATGTCCGGGATTCCATCCAGAGAACAGAGGCTTTGCCCGGATTTGAAAATGCCATGCCGATCCCGCTCGACAAGATGATCCGTAACGTGATCAACAGGGGCCACATGAAAAACAGGGAGCTTTTTATTTTTGATCAGGTCGGCAAACAGGT
>JAJRTB010000020.1 GCA_024278495.1 Deltaproteobacteria bacterium | reverse complement strand
GCCGCCGGGGATATCAACTGGGATTACAGTCAGCATCGTCCCTGTCCCGAGGGCTATGTCAACTGCGATGCCAAGGGCAACTGCGGCAGAAAGGGTGACGCGTCAGTCTGCAGGTAGGAAAGCTGCCCACCTGATTGTTCTCCTTCACCTGATCCGTGCCGATTCTTTGGCTTGTCTGTCATTACAGTCTGCGCGGAAAGGAAACTTTCGCTCAAGAGCGGGTTACGCGAACACAATGGGCTAGCGCTATTGACAAGGCGCAGAGGTATTGTTTTTTGAGCGATACACGGATATCGGGCAAAAAAGCTCATTTCCGGACGGACATCCGTTAACAGAAAAGAGGCAGGGAGGCCGCGGGGAAAATGAGACGGCGCCTACAGGTTAAGAAAATTGTATTTATAGGAGAAGAGATGAAGGTGAAAAATAAATTCATTTATCAGGGAATGGCGAGGATTACCTGTGTCATGCTTTTCGCTTTGCTTGTTATGCCGGCCGCGTCGGCATGGAGCGCGGAGGTCGGGTGGCAAAAAGTCATAGATGACGGGTTTAATATTGGTGATCGTGATCCCACCAACTGGAGAAACTGTGACAAGATCTGTACGGGATGTGATCCCCTTCAGCCGGCGAAATGCGCGACAACCTGTAGAAAGGAATTTTTCTGCGCCGGGCCATGGAGGAGTTATCCCTGGCCGGATGGGGAAATAGTGGGCGGAGCGTACCTGTATCTGAGTACCTATGGCGCGTCGCAGCCCCTGCACCCCTCCCAGGTGCGTAAGGGCTGGGCCTTGTGGCAATGGGAAGTTCAGACGTCCGGTGTCTACAAGGTCGAGGTCATGTATCGCCCGACCCATAACCGTTCTCCTGACGCGGATTACTATATCATGGCCCTGAAGCAGCTGGGGGTTCTCGATGGAATGACGCCTCAAAAAAATATCGAGATCAACCAGCGTTACACCGGCCCGCTTTCTTCATCCGGCTGGTTGACTCTGGGGTCGTTTTCATATTACAAGGGACAGGTCGCGGCAGTCGGGCTCTGGGCCCATGATGATACCTATTCGGATGAGGCTGATGCGGTGCGCTGGACACTGCTTGAAAAGTTATCCGACCCGGTTCAGGCTTTGCCCGGGGCGAATTTACTCCTGATCGGTCCCGGTCAGACCAAATGATCCTGTAAGCAGTCGATGCGGTCGCTTAGCCGGGAACAGAAATCGTAACCGGTTAGGGATGCCCGCCTTTACCGTGGTGGGTACGAAATCGAATTGGAATGCGAGCAGTGGAATTTATCTGGGGGGCGACAGGCCGGAGCCATCGCCCCCTTTTCATGTTCCCTGTTTCTTCCAGCCAGTGCCGTCATTCATGGAGGCATGAGTTGAAGGGGGGAGCCCGCAAGCTCGGAGTCCGAGTCCGCGTTCTGACGGCCTTGCCCCAATGGTGATGGTAACCAGTCACAGGGTAAAATGCAAAAATGTATAAAACCGCTACCTTGTAAGTGGTAACTCGTCACAGGGTTTGTAACCCTGCGATTTTACCTGCCCATAATCTGGTGATGAATTCTTCATGCCGTCAGTTCACCCGATGAAGACCCTGCGTTCCCTCTTGGCCGGATCCGGCAATTCTTTTGCCGGGTACAGGCTGGCGGTTACCGGCAAGCGGAGTTTTTTGTATTTTCTCTTCCATGAATTCCTGACCATTTTTGTTGCGCCATTCCCCGGAAGGTGCGGTATATTGCTCAGACGATTACTCTATCCCGTGCTTTTCCGCCGGTTCGGCCGCAGTGTGTCAATTCGTGAAAACGTGACATTGCGAAGGCCTTACGCAATAAGTCTGGGAGACCATGTGACTCTTGAGGCAGGCTGCGTCCTTGATGTCAAGGGAGACGGAGCTGCCATTGTTCTCGGCACGGGAGTGATCATCAGGCAGGGTGCGGTTTTGTCGTGTCCCGGGGGAGAGATACGGATCGGTCAAGGTACGTGTGTCGGCGAAGAAAGTCGACTTGGTTCGATGCTTGGACTGACCCTTGGCGCTAACTGCCGACTTGGCAGAAACAGCTGCTGCATTGGCGCCGGGCACGGGTATGCCAGAACCGACGTTCCCATAATTGACCAGCCGGTCACCTGCCGGGGGAAGAGCACTCTTGGAAACGGAGTGATCCTTGAGGAACGGGCTACGGTTCTCGACGGCGTTACCATAGGGGAAAAAGCAACAGTCCGCGCAGACACCCTGGTAACCAGAGATGTTTCCCCCCTGACCGTTGTATCCGGTGTTCCTGCCCGGGTGGTGGACCGGTAATGAGCAGGCGAGGGCCCTGGATTACCTTCCTGCGCTGGTGTCCCGGCGCCTTGGGAATTTTCCTGAGACAGAAGTTTTTCCCGCGTCTTTTCCTTGAATGTGGTCCGGGGGTGGTTTTTGGACGTTTCCTGAATCTTGTGAAGCCGGAATCCATCCGAATCGGTGCCCACTGCATAATCAGTGACCGGGTGACCCTGGCAGCAATGGGTGACACGGGAACCATTGATATCGGTTCCTCGGTATTTCTCGGGTTCACGACTACCTTGACAAGTCTTGAAGGGTCGCTCCGAATCGGCAGCGGCGCAAGTCTGGGCAGTTTTTGTCAGGTCCATGCCCGAACCGGGGTGCATATTCAGGAAAAATGCCTGCTGGCCGCATACACCGAAATAGGCGCCCGTCCGGGTGGAGTCGGCAACGAACCCAGACAGGATGCTCCCGTTATTCTGGGCTCGGGATGTTGGGTCGGTGTAAGGACGGAGATCGAAAACGGCGTGACCATAGGTCCGGATTGTATAATCGGCGCTCACGCGCGGGTACGCGCTGACATCCCGCCGCTGGCCGTTGCCGTGGGAAGGCCGGCAAAGGTTGTTCGCGTGCGTGAGAGGGAAATTCTCCATGGGATTTGAATCTCTGCGGAACCAGGTTGTCGATGCCGGGCTCTGTTGTGCCTGTGGATTGTGCGCGGGTGTTTGTCCTGTCGGCGTTATTTCCATGGCAGAAAGCGGAGTGCCCGAGCTTACCGGAAAATGTGTCAAGTGTGATTTCTGCAACCGTTGCTGTCCCGGAAGGGATCTGAACCTTCCCCGCCTGTCCGAACAGCTTTTTTCACGCCCCTATGACGTAACCAGCCTCCAGGGCTATGTCAGAAAACAGTATGTTGGCTATGCCACGGACTCTGCAATACGTTTGGCGGGCGCGAGTGGAGGCATGGTAACAGCCATGCTTTGTTTTCTGCTTGAGCAGGGAGTCATCGACGGGGCTGTTGTCGCTGCCATGCACGAGGAAAAACCGTGGACAACCGTGGGGAAACTTGCCTGTACCACTGAAGAGATTCGCCTGGCCGCTCAATCAAAGTACTGCCTGACGCCCTCCCTGGCCGCCCTTTCCGAACTGCGGAACCGTAAAGGAAAGTTTGCCGTGGCGGCTCTTCCCTGCCAGGTGGCGGGTCTTCGTAAATTAGCAGCGGTGGATCCCGGCTTATCCGGCAAAATTTCCTGCATCATGGGGCTCTACTGCAACTGTAATGTCTTGCGTCATGGTCATGTTGAACTGCTTGACGCCTGCGGTGTTGCCAGGAGTGATATCCGGCGCTTTCATTTTCGTACCGGCGCGTGGCCGGGCGGCATGGGCGTTGAATTAAGTGACGGAAAAATAAAACAGTTGCACGAGGTCGGCCTTACAACCGTCCTCAACGTGCTGTTTCGCCTCTATACCCCGAAGCGCTGTGCTCTGTGCGTCGATGCCCTGTCTGAATACGCTGATCTCAGTTTCGGAGATTTCTGGGCTTTTGACTACCAGGGCGAGTTCGCGCAACTGGAGCACGCCAACCTGATTTCCTGCCGCACAGCCACGGGATCAAAATTTTTGAAGATGGCGGCAAGGTTCGGGGCGGTCACCTTGACGGAACTCCCGCAGGAGCGAAAATCCAAACGTATAGAAAACATGGCCCGCGGCAAGAAAATGCGGGCTGCTGCCCGTCTGTTTCGCCTGGCCAGGCAGGGCAGGCCGACTGTCGATTATCATGTAAACTGGCCCGCGCCTGACCGGAAGGCCCGGCGAACATTGCTGCTCTACGACCTGTGGCGTCCATTCAAAGTTCCTCTTTTGCGTCGCCTGATGCTTCGCTTGTTGATCTCGCCTTTTGCGGTACGCTTGGAAAAGATTAACCAGATACGCAAGAAACATTTGTATTCCTTTCAGGAAACAGGAGAGTCTTCCTGATGGCTGAAAGTTCTCGCCCAGCGAACAGGGAACGCAGCAGGCTTCTTTTTGGAGCCAAGTTGCTCGTGGGCCTGGCGCTCTTTGCCTGGCTTTTTATATGGCAGGATAACGGCAGAAAAATATATTTGATCTTTGCTGATATCGATCCGTCATACCTGGCGATCCTCTTCCTGATGGTGTTCGGATTAAACCTGGTCAGTTGTTTGAAATGGCAGCTCTTTCTTCGTGAATACGGTGTACGCGTTTCCGTTTTCAGGCTGCTCGCCCTGTACTGTATCGGCAAGTTTTTCAACAATTTTTTCCCCAGCACGGTGGGAGGAGATATTGCCAGGAGTTATATATTGGGGAGAGAGATCCAGTCGCAGGAGCGCTCTTTTGTTTCGGTTATCCTGGAGAGGCTTACAGGGTTTATTGCCCTGGTAATCCTGGCATTTCTTTTCGCCTTGCTCAACACAAATCTTCTGGGCCAGCCCTTGATAGCGATATCCTTTGGGGTCGTTGCTGTTGCGGGGATTGCTGTCAGCATGCTTGTCGTTTTTCCCGGTGTTCTGGATTATCTAGCTGTTTTTTTGCAAAAAATGCCGTTTCTGAACACGGTCGTGAGAAAATTGCGTTTGCTCGGCCATGAATTTAACTTTTTCCGGGGACGATCCGGTTTACTGGCGAAAGCCCTGGGGTACTCATTTATTTTTCACTTCATGACCATTGTTCAGGTGTACCTGGCCTGCCTCACTGTAAATTTCGCGCCGCGCTTCCTTGATATCGCCCTGATTACTCCGATAGTCTTGATGGTCACCTCTGTTCCCTTGTCTCCCAACAAGCTTGGTGTCTGGGAATGGGCCTTTGGGGTGTTTCTTTTCCAGGCCGGTGGTGAAGTGCCGGAAGGTGTGGCCGTGGCATTGATTATCCGGGGCCTGGGCCTGGTTGTATCGGCCATGGGCGGTGTCCTTCTGATCTCGGAAAGAGGGCATAACGGCAGGAGAACGTCAGGATGATGAATGTGAATGAGTCAACGCAATATCAGCCTTTTTTTGTCAGCGGTTGTCCCCGCTCAGGGACAACGCTGCTCCAGGTCCTTCTCGATACGCATTCCCGTATAGCTCTTCCGCCCGAGAGTCATGTTTTCGAGAGATTCTCGCCCTTTTTCGAATCATACGGTGATCTGCATCACCCCGATAATCTGCTTTTTTTTGCCTCTGAACTGTTGCGCGACATGGCTGTTCGTCAATGGGAACTGGCCATCACGCCGGCTGACCTGGTCGAGAACGTGCGGCATTACACCGTTGCCGGTGTTATTTCGGCGTTATTTGAGATGTATGTGAGAAAACAGAAAAAAAAAAGATGGGGAGATAAAACGCCGCAGCACGTCTTTTACCTGGACAAGATCGAGGACGTGTTCCCTGAGGCCCGCTTTATTTTTATGGTCCGGGACGGCCGCGATGTGGCGGAGTCTCTTCGGCGTGTCCATATAGGTCCGCAAAGCATATTCTCCATAGCCCGCAGATGGAAATCGTACCAGAACGCCATCACAACTTTTCTGAAAAGCTCCAGCAGCGGAAGGTGCCTGACCGTCCGCTATGAAGACCTGGTGAGGGATCCCCGGAGAACGTGCAGGAAGATTCTTGATTTTCTGGGAGAACCCTATCTGGAGCAACCGCAACCAGGTCCGGGCAGTATGTCGGGGGCCGGCCTGAGCGGACAATATACCGGGCGAAAGACTCTGCACGACTCGTTATCAAGCGGCGTGTCGCAAAAAAAGATCGGAATCTTCCGGCGGGAATTGTCAACGAGAGAGATTCAGATATTTGAGTCAGTGGCCGGCAATGAGTTGCGGGAATACGGGTATCCTCTTGTGGGACCAGGTCACCCGGTGTCACTGACTGGTGGAGAAAAAATCCTTTTCACCATCCAGGACACGTTTCTTCGGTACGCCAGGAAGCTCTGGAGTGCACAGGGCAGGAGACTGGCCGTGATCCAGGTCCGTCACAGTCTGCAGATGATTCTGAGAAGGACGCGCCTGCAGGGAAAAAACACCCGGGGTTAGGAGGATATGATCCTGGCGGGCGTGGTCAGATAGCATTTGATTTCACGGAACCTGTCCTGTATCATTGATTCAGGTTTGTCGGTTTCGTAAAAAGTCGCGAAACCGACGGTTCAGCGTTGTACCTGGTTGAATTATCGTGGTGCTCAGCCAGGATTTTCGACTTTTTACGAGTTCATCAGGTTTGTCGGATTCGCAAAAAGCATCGAATCTGACCGGTCTGTTTATAACATCTTGATCTGTCGTTATGCTCGGCAAGTCTCTGGTGGTTTGTTCCGAGTGGTGTATCGTGGCCTTTTGCCGAAAAGCGAATACAATGTGTACGAGGAAGATTATGTCTGACAACTGCCTGTTCTGTAAGATTATCAAGGGTGCCGTCCCGTCCGACAAGCTCTACGAGGATGACGATGTCTTTGTGTTTCGTGATATTGCTCCCCAGGCGCCGGTTCATTTTCTGGTGATCCCCAAAAAGCATGTCAAGGGGCCTGGCGCGGTGGAGGCGGGCGATGAGCGGTTGATGGGCAAGCTCATCCGGGTGGCGGACCAGGTGGCGCGGCAGGAAGGTATCAGCCAGTATCGGCTTGTTTTCAACAACGGCGAAAAGGCGGGCCAGACCGTTTTTCATATCCACATGCACGTTCTGGGCGGCCGGAGCCTGACCTGGCCTCCGGGTTGACCGGTCGTTCATGACCAGTGGCGGAACCGGCGGTTGCCGGAGGTGGCCGGCCGTTGTCCTCCCGGGCATCACGGTTCTCCTGATTATTATCTGCTCGCTGCCTGTTCTGGTCGAGCGCTTTGTTCTCCCCTCTTTGCCGGTCTTTTCAGCAGGTTCTCCCTACCGGGTCAATGTCGGGCGTTTCGGGCCGGGTGGCGCGACTTTTTACCTCTCGGCGCAAGGAGCGGAAGCGGGTGTCCGCAGCGGTACGCTTCGGCTGGACTGGAGTGTTTCCGGGCTGTTGAACCGCCGCCTGGACCTGGTTGAGCTGGATGGGCTGCAGATTAACTTTCCCGCTCCCGGTCGGCCCGGTTCAAAGCCTTCACTTCAATTTGAGACAGCCCCGGCTTCGGCGCCTTTTGTGCCGCCGCTCACCGTGACTGAAGTACGGGTGCGTAACTCGACCCTGCTGCTGGACCGTCAACAGTCTCTTCAGGCCCTGCCGTTTTCCGCGACCATCAGGGCTTTTGCGTCTGATCCTGACAAACAGGAGCTGTCGTACCGGGGAGAGTTGAATGTCGCGGGGCTTTCCCTGCGCGCGCAGATGCGTTGGGATATGGCCGGGGGCAGGGTGTTCGGCCGGTTCAAGGGCGGCGCCGCTCTGAGTAACCTGGCCGGGTTACTCTCTGGCCGTGAGGTTGCGCTCAAGAGGATAGCGGGTCGGGTCGAGCTGGACGTTTTGTGCGACGTTGCCGCGGCGCCGCTCCGGGTGACCCGGCTGGAGGCGGAAATACGCTTTCCGGGGCTGGGAATTGATGTGGCCGGGGCGGAGCTTGTCTCATCGGCCGGGACTGATGCGCTGGTGGCTATATCCGGAGGCGGTGAAGCGTATCGGGTCAAAGCACGTGGTTTTGCCCTCAACGCGCCTCTGGTTGCGACAGCCGGGCTGCAGGGGCGCCTGTCCCTGTCCGGGGGTGGGCCTCTCTGGCAGGGTGATCTGCTGCTGCGGGCCGCGCCCGGATCCCTTGCGAACGGCCGCCTCAACCTCCCCGGTGGCCTGACCCTGCGCCTGGCGCACCAGGTGCGACGCCCTGAGCAAGGGGATATGACAGTGGCAGAGGTTGTTCTGGAAGATTCCACTTTTGAGCTGGTGGAACAGGATATTCAGCTCCGGGGTGTTCGGCTGCGCCTGCCCCTGGTCTGGCCACCGCAGGACACGAAGGCCGGCGAGTTCCTGATAGATGATATTCTCCTGGCCCGGGGACGGTTGGGCTCTTTTGCCGGTCAACTGCGTCAGCAGGAAAACACCCTCACTCTTGCCGGAGCATTGCGCAGCACTCTGCTGCCGGAGGATGCGGTAGCGCTCAATGCCCGGCTGCGTCCGGATGCGGACCTGTTTGCCGAGGTTGACTTCAACCTGGACAACGGCCGGCTGGATCTGCGAAATCTCGTTCCCCTGTTTCCGGCCCTGGAAACGGTTACGGGCACGGCGGATGTGGATATCAGCGGCACCCTGCGGTTTGGTTCCCGCGGTCTGGACGGAGAGTTCAGCGCAGGACTTGATAACGGTGATTTTGCGCTTGAGGACGGCAGCCTTGAGCTTGACGGCGTGCGTCTTGGTCTGCGCGTGCCCAGCCTCAAACATCCGGCAACAGATCCGGACCAACTGCTTCAGATCGGAGAGTTGCGCAGCGCGGGCCTGGTGATCAGCGACGTGCGGTCCCGGTTCCGGGTTGAGTCGCCTGATTCCCTGTTTATCGAACGGATAGCAGGCCGCTGGAGCGGGGGCCGGGTCTTTACCTCGGGTTTCCGCCTGGCAGGGGACAGGCGGGAGCTTGAAGTCGCCCTGATCTGTGATCGGCTGGAACTGGCCGGCATCCTTTCCCAGCTTGGTCTTGCCGAGGCCGAGGGCGAGGGTCGATTGAGCGGCCGTATCCCCCTGCGGTACCGGGGCGGAGAGATTTTTATTGATGATGGTTTTCTCTTTACCTCGCCCGGGGAGAAGGGCACTCTCAAGGTGAGGCAGAGCAGGTACCTGGCCCAGGCGCTTCCTCGCGAGGGGAGCGGGGTCTCGCCGCTGTATTTTGCGGGTGCGGCCCTGCGCGATTTTGAGTATAATTGGGCCAGGTTGAATATTGTCTCCGAGGAGGACGATCTGTTTTTGAAGCTGCAGATCGACGGCAGGCCCGGAAAACGCCTTCCCTATCGTTTTGACGCGGGATCAAATGTTTTTGTCCGGCTGCCCGAGGGGACCGGCGGGGGCCTGGATCAGCCGGTCAGGCTGGACGTCAACTTCCGGATCCCAATCAACGACCTGTTCAGGTACCAGGCTCAGCTTATGCCTCTGTTTCGTCAATTCAACTAAATGGAGTTTTTCATGCCACGCTTTGCCGCCGCCGTTATCGTTCTGTCGGTTATTTCGTTCTGGGGCTGTACCCGTCACGAGGTTGAAATGAAACCGGTGGAGATCAAGCCGATTCACATCACCATTGACGTCAACGTCAAGGTGGACCGGTCCCTGGACGATTTTTTCGGTGACATTGATAACCAGCAGTAAACTTTGATTATGGATCTGTTACGGGAGGTTTCCATGGACATAAAAAGATATACTCTGCCTGTCTTCTGTTTTGCCCTGGTTCTGCTGTTTGCAACCGCGGCCGGCGCCCAGAATCTGAACGCGATCAAGGCGCGGATGCTTGACCGCAAGCCCACCATTGATACCCTGAAGACCAGGGGAATCGTTGGCGAGGGCAATGACGGCTATCTCCATTTTCGTCAGAAAATGAGAGATGCCGAAAAAGTCGTGACCGCGGAAAATAACGATCGTAAAACGGTGTATACCGCCATCGCCCGCAAGGAAGGGGTCGCCGTCGGGATCGTTGGCAAGCGCCGGGCCATGCAGATCGCCCGGAGAGCCCCGGCCGGGGTGTGGCTGCAAAAGGGAGACGGAACCTGGTACAAGAAGTAATCCGGCCCGGTTGCCCCTTTTCACTGTTGCACAGGTGGTGCTCCAGAGTCATATGCGTATTGCGACAATAAACAGGGGGACGTACGTTATGGCCGGAAAAATATTCAGACCCTCGTTTTACCTGACGGTCAACTCCCTGTTCGTCCTTCTGATCCTGCTCATCAGTGGTGTCCTGACCTGGCATAACTACCATACCACCAAACGTATTGTCCTGCACTCGACAGAACAGGTCTATGACCAGCTCGTGCAGGAGGTCTCCCGGGATTTCACTCATACCTATCGTCCGGTTTTTCAGGCGGTCCGTTTTCTTTCGTTGACACCGGTCATGCAGGCCTCGTCGCTTGCGGAACGGTTGGGGCAACTCGATGTCCTGGTCCTGTTCCTGCGTAACCAGCCGGAGGTGGTCGGTATCCAGGTGGGCTACGGCAACGGCGATTATTTTATAGTCCGCGCCCTGCGCGATCCGGAAACCCGCGAGCTCATGGGCGCGCCCGAGACTTCTGTTTTTGTCGCGGACAATGTCGGGATTGATGCCGACGGCGCGAGAAGGCTGCTCAGGATTTTTTTTGACGAACACCTCCGGGAGATTGGTCGCCGCGCTCCTGAAACCACAGAATATGATCCCCGCAAAAGACCCTGGTACAAACAGGCCATGGCAACCGACACGGTCAGCGCGGTTGAGCCGTATCTCTTTTATTTTCTTCGGGTGATCGGGACGACCATAAGCTACCGGGCCTGGGGAATCGACGCGGTCGTGGCCGCGGACGTGACCATGCACCAGATCTCCGAGACCGTGGACAAGCACCTGGTGACGCCGAACTCGGAAGTAGCGCTGCTGGATGCAAGTCTGGATGT
>JAJRTB010000281.1 GCA_024278495.1 Deltaproteobacteria bacterium | reverse complement strand
CCAAGCCGGTTTAACCGGACACTAGTGAAAAAATGTATAAAACCGCCGTGTATCAGGGCTGGCAAGTTCTCAGAGGACCTGTTTCCGTTTAAGCAGCAACATGACCGGCGCGGTTGACTTCCTGTCCGGCTTCAAAGAGGCAGCCGCCGAACCGAGATTGATTCGGGACCGGCCCAGTCCGTTTTTACTGTCAATGACAGTATCACCTGTCCTGACCAGGGTGTCAAGCAGCCGAGAGGGCGAGAGAAACGAGCCGGTTTCAGATTTAGCCACGCTCTGCAGCACCGCGGCCGCACCGGCCGCATAGGGACAGGCCGCAGAGGTGCCACCGAACGAAGTGTAATAATCACCCGGGGAATATCCGCCGCTCCCGGCAATATCCGTCGTATACGCCTCATTGGCGGGAGCAAGCAGAGAGAGAGCGGAAGAGCTGTTGGAGTAGGACGGTACCATGTCGGCCCGGGTGTTGTCGACGGCATACCAACCGGTGCCGCACTGCGTACTCGCCGTCCTAGAGACGCAGGAGGCCTGATCCACGCAGGGGAGGTAGGTGCCGAAAGAAGAGTCATACACCGAACCGACGGCATAGACGTGCGAGATGCAGGCAGGGAAGCTGATCGCATTGCAATACCCCTCGTTTCCGGCAGAAGCAAAAAGACTGATACCGGCGGCAACGGCGTTGGCGGCGGCCGTGGTCAAAGCGGACACTTCGCCGTCGCATGTCGACGGGTAGCTGCCGCCGCCGAAGCTCGTGCTGATGACCAGAATCGGGTTGGCCGGATCGTCGTACTGATGGGTTATGGCCCATTCCCAGGCTGCGATCAGGGCGGAGCTGTCGGCCGTCCCGGAAGTGCCGCCGGTGATTTTCAGGGCATAGAGCTTGGCGCCGGGTGCCACCCCGCCAATGTAATCGCCGACCGTACCGGTATCCCCGGCCGCAAGCCCCGCGCAGGCCGTGCCGTGCGCGTCACCGGACAGGGCGTGCGGCCGGGGATCCGCGTCGTTGTCACCAAAATCATAGCCGCCGATGACCTTGGCGTTGGGAAAGCCGCCGCCCCCCAGCCGGGGATGCGAGCTATCAAGTCCGGTATCACAGACGGCGATGCTCACCCCGGAACCGTCATGTTGTGAACGTATCGTTCCCGCCTGCATCAGCGCAATACCCTGGGCCAGATGCGGCCGCAGTTCTATATCCGGCTCCACGGCAACCACGTCAGGATGGTTGAGCAGAAGATCCAACTGCGCCGGTGTGACCCGGGCGGAGAAACCGAACTGGTAGGAAAATGTTCGCCCTGCCGTCAATCCAGCTTGCTCAAGCTCATTCACAATTCTGCCAACCCTCTCATGGACAGCCGCGCGCAGCTGTTTTCTGGTTGACATATCACGCAAACCACCATGGGCCGACGCCCAGGTGACCGGATCCCGCAAAACGTCATCCGGTGATGGCCCGGTTGCCCCTCCACCGGCAGGACCAACCGGTCCCGCCGGGGGACTGAGACTGACAATAACAGGGACATTGGCCGAACCGCCGGTAAATCCGTCCAACACCGCCGACGGCCGCTTGAGCTTAGGGTTCTGCCGCAGCAATTGAAGTCGGCCTGGATCCGACCCCTGCGCGCAGAGCGAACCGGAAAGCAGTATGACAGCCAGGCCGGCTATCCACAGATACAGAGGCAACCGGATTCGCCCGGCAATCAACCGGATGAACACCAGGTGAACAGAGGGGCTGAACGGGATTGTTGTCATGCCATACACCATGTGTATCGAAATCCTGATGAATTCGTAAAAAACCATTAACACCGGCCGAGCACTACGACAATTCAACAAGTTACAACGCGGATCCGTCGGATTCGAGTCTTTTTGCCAATCCGACAAATCCTAAAAAGTCGCGAAATCAACGGATCACTGCCGCAACCTCTTAATTTATCATAGTACTTGTACTCTGCCGGTGTCCATGGCTTTTTACGAGGGTATCATGTTCTTTTGTCAATTTATCAGGGACGGTTATCCGGTGTCTGTCCGGAAATAAGGTTGCCCGTTCAAGGTCAAGGAATGCTATAAAAATAAGCGCAGGCATATAAGTGATATTTCAAGCATTATTTTTTGACCATGACGCAGAGATTAGACAAAAAGACTATTTGTGGACAGGCACTATCTAAGCGGAGAGCGTTTCCACCGGACTGGTGAACAGCGCATACAGCAAAGGGTAACAAATCACAGGGTACAATGAAAAAATGTATAAAACCGCTACCTTGTAAGAGGTCAGGGACACCGCATCTTCGCGCGGTCGTGACTCGCCGCAGAGAGAGGCTACAGCGGTCAGTCACGCCTGCACGATTCTACGGCACCCATGACCACTTGCAAGTCTTTTTTACATATCAGATCAAACAGTTAAAAATCCTGTGACGCGATACCCAGGCCAGACAAACAGTGTTCCGGCGGAAGACGCCGTCCGCGGTCATCCACCTGAACCGGGCGGCAGGTGGATGCTTGCGGACCATGGTTATTTACTGCTGGACAGACTGCCGGCAGAAACGTCGGGCGAGAGCATGCGCGCCGCGCCTCCGGTCGAGACAACGGTTTCCGCCCCACCTGGTGCAGCAGGCCCTGAGGCGGCGCTGAAGGGTCTCCCCGAGCCGGGGGCCACGTAGACCGCGGGTTGTCCGGATGCGTCAAGGTTCATGAAAAACTGATAATTTTTTCCTGCATCAAGGGTATAATAGTAACTGCCTGACCAGCTGCCGCAGGTTGCAGTTGTCAGTCTCCAGGAAAAAAACTTCCGGCCCGGCGTGGTGGTCACCCAGCCGGCAAAGGTTCCGGATCCCCCGGCACAGCCCCCTGCCTGACAGGTGGAGCTCCGGGTCACCCCGCCCGAGGTGAGCGAAAAGGTGGCGTTTGAAGTGGAGCAGTACACATACGACAGGGCGCTCCAGTACGTATTCGGATCAGGCTTGCCGGTCAGCCCGGGCAGAAACATGGTCCACGGGAAGGAGGTGGGCGTGGGTGGTGGAGTCCCCCCGCCGATTGCATTCACGGCCTTGCCGAGATTGACTCTCGGTTTTGTCACTGACACCTTGCTGTCGGTAATGTTGTCACCGTATGTTGTCAAGTAGTACCTGACTTGGGCCGGTGTCAGGTGACTCCCGGTCTTGGCCTTGGCCGCGCTCTGGAGGACCGCCGCCGCTCCGGCCGCGTAAGGACAGGCGGCCGAGGTGCCGCCGAAGGTTATCGTATAATCACCGGAAGTATATCCACCACTGCCGGTGATATCCGTCGTATAGGCATTATGGGATGGCGCAAACATGGTCAGAAACGAAGCGCTGTTCGAATAGACCGTCACTTTGTCTGCCGAGGTGGTGCCTTCCCAGGCAATTTTGCTGGGAGGAGAACAATAAGCTGAATTAACAACACCTGTACATGAACTTGCATCTACGCAAAATCCTATGTTCCCGAGGTTACCGTCATACACGGCCCCGACCGAATTGACATAAGAAATACAGGCCGGCCAGCCCATGGCCCCGCAGAATCCATCATTCCCCGACGAGACAAACAGTGTTATCCCGGCGGCAACCGCATTAGCCGCGGCGGTCGTCATTGATGAATAAGCGTTGTCGCAGGTGGCACTGTCACTGTAGGAGCCACCGCCGAAACTGGTGCTGATTATCTTGATCGGATTCTTGGGATCATCATTCTGGTGCACGACGGCCCATTCCCACGCCGCAACCATTGCCGAAGCGTCCGCGCTTCCCGTATTACCGTTAGAAATCTTGAGAGCATAAAGCTTCGCCCCTGGCGCAACACCGCCGATATAATCACCAACTGTTCCCGTGTTCCCGGCCGCTATCCCCGCGCAGGCAGTTCCATGCGCATTCCCGTTTGTCGTATCGGGCCTGGGATCCGTATCGTCATCACCCGTGTCATAGCCACCGATAACCTTGGCGTTGGGAAAACCGCCGCCGCCCAGCCGGGGATGCGAGGTATCAATCCCGGTATCGCAAATGGCGATGCTCACCCCGGTACCGGTATAGGCCGACCTGGCAGAAGTCGCGTTGATAAGTGGGATGCCCTGGGCCAGATGGGCCTGCAGGACAACATCCCTGGAAACTTCTATTACCTCAGGATGCTGGAGGATCTGCTCCAGCGCGGTCGGCGTAACCCGGGCGGCAAAACCAAACTGTAAGATAAACTTCCGCTTCACCTGCAAACCAGGAATGTTCAGTTCGCCGACAATCCTATCGACCGTGGCGGAAACCGTTGCCATCAACTCCTTTTTAACCGCCTCATCCCGCAGGTTGAAAAAGACCGGCGCCCCGGCCCTACGAAACTCTTCAGGCAACTGAACAGCCGACCTGGATCTTGCAGCCAAAGCTACAGCTGCCGCAGAGGGACGAAGTGTGACGATGATTCCGGTCTCGGTCTCACCTGCATAAAAATCGGCAAGCACCTCTTTCGCATTGTTCAATTTTGCATTATCCTGAAGGGTAGCAAGAAGTGCCTCACCCTGGAGTTGCGCCCATGCGGGGTGTCCGCTCAACACCAATATCAGAAAAGTGACGACACAAAACCTCATAGAAGTAATCAATTTTTTTCTCAACAACATTACCGCCCTCCATTCTGAAAGATTCCAATCTTTTTGTTTACATCAATATATTATCACACGGTAACGTAAAGTGTCCACTGAAGATTCCTGTTGATTCGTCAAGACCTGTCCTCCCTGTCCCACCTGCCGCCCCGGAACAGCTCATGGGGTTTGAAAGCGGCCTTGTAACGCATGGAGCGGACCGGCTCGATCCAGTAGCCCAGGTAGAGATATTCGACGCTGTGACGCCGGCAGAAACGGATCAGGTTGAGGATGTTCAGGGTGCCGGGGCTGCGGCGGGCCTCGTCCGGATCAAAGTAGAAGTAGACCGCGTTCAGCCATTTGTCCGAGCCGTCCACAATGGCAACGCCAAGCAGCTTTTCATCCACCCGGTACCGGATCTCGAAGCAGCGGCTGACGGCGCTGATAAAAAAACCGCTGTAATACTCCTCGGCCCGGCTTGTACTCTCGGGAAACCTTGCCCGCAGGTATTTC
Organism: Deltaproteobacteria bacterium; assembly: GCA_024278495.1. Classification (GTDB taxonomy): domain Bacteria; phylum Desulfobacterota; class Desulfobulbia; order Desulfobulbales; family Desulfobulbaceae; genus UBA10518. Next base: position 7,587 of record JAJRTB010000281.1, on the reverse strand, counting down.
TCCAGCAGGAAGAGGTTTTCATCGGTCATCCGCAGGGGCGCGACACCCGCGGTCACGTCCCGGTTTCTTTTCATGACCCGGCGCTGGTTGCGGTTGGGCCGGAACTGTTCGGGCCGCAGCCTGATCGGCACGCAGGCCCGGCAGCCGGGACAACGCATGGAATAGATACAGTTCCCGTTGCGCCGGTAGCCCCGGGCAAAAAACATGCCCAGGGTGTCGTCACCGATGGAGGTGAACATGGCCTGGTGATAGACGGCTTCCCGCTCAAGGCCGTAGGGGCAGTCAACGCTGATATCAACGAAGTACTGTTCAAGGTCGCTGTCTATCTCCCGGCCGGGCTGGTTATCGGCATGTTCATGCAGGCTCATGGTTTTTTTCAGACAACTCCCTGGTCCAGCATGGCATTGACCACCTTGACAAACCCGGCGATATTGGCGCCGTCCAGGTAGTCTTCCTCCTTGCCGTACCTGGCTGCCGCGTCCAGGCAGGTCTTGTGGATGTTCTTCATGATCTGGCGCAGCCGCTGGTCCACCTCCTCCCGGGGCCAGTGCAACCGCATGGAGTTCTGGGCCATTTCAAGCCCTGAAACAGCAACGCCGCCGGCATTTGCCGCCTTGCCCGGGCCGAACATAAGACCGTGCTCCATATACAGATCTATAGCCCCGGGCGTGGAAGGCATGTTGGCCCCCTCGCAGACCAGGGTGACGCCGCCCTTGATCAGGTTGGCCGCGTCCTTTTCATTGATCTCGTTCTGGGTGGCGCATGGAAAGGCGCAGTCGGCCCGGTGCGCCCAGAGCGGGTTATGATCGAGCTCCGGGTCTGTTTCGGTATAGACAGCGCCGGGATACTTATCGGCATACTCGTGGATCCGGCCCCGCAGCACGTTTTTCAGGTGCATGACATAGGCCAGCTTTTCGGCATCGATCCCCTCCTCGTCATAGATGTAACCGGACGAATCAGACAGGGTCACCACCCTGCCGCCCAGATCCAGGATCTTCTCCACCGCGTACTGGGCGACATTGCCCGAACCCGAAACCAGGCAGGTTGTGCCCTCAATTGTCTGGCCACGCACGGCCAGCATCTCGCAGGCAAAATACACGGCCCCGTAGCCGGTCGCCTCGGGCCGGATCAGGCTGCCGCCCCAGTTCAGGCTCTTGCCGGTCAACACCCCGGTGAACTCATTGCGCAGCTTGCGGTACATGCCGAAGAGATAACCGATCTCCCGCGCCCCGACCCCGATATCACCGGCCGGCACGTCGGTGTTCGGGCCGATATGGCGAAACAGTTCCATCATAAAGCTCTGGCAGAACCGCATGACCTCGCCGTCGGATTTACCCTTGGGATTGAAATCGGACCCGCCCTTGCCGCCGCCCATGGCCAGGGTGGTCAGGCTGTTCTTGAAGACCTGCTCAAAGGCAAGAAACTTGATAATGGACAGGGTGACGGAGGGATGAAAACGCAAGCCCCCCTTGTAGGGTCCGATAACGGAGCTCATCTCCACCCGGAAGCCGCGGTTGACCCGCACCTGGCCCTGGTCGTCCACCCAGGGGACCCGGAACATGACAACCCGCTCTGGTTCCGCGATCCGCTCGAGCACGGCCTGCTTGCGGTATTCCGGATTACGGTCGATCACCGGTTTGACCGAATCCAGCACCTCGCGCAGGGCCTGGTGGAACTCGCGCTCATGCGCGTCCCTCTGAATAATTCCCGACATGATCTGTTCCATACCCTGACCTTCTCCCTATTGTGTTTCGTTTTGCCGGAAGCGCGCCCGGATCACGGGGTCATGACCCGGCGCGACTTCAGGGCGTTCATCTTTCTCATCATACAGGACAACCGCTTCCGCTTTCCGGCCATCAACCTTGAGCAGCAGGGGGGTCTCCAGGCGGACATGCCGGACATGGTCCGTCTCCCGGACGGACGGACAGGCCGCCAGCCGGTCCCAGTCAATTGCCGGACCGTCACTCCCCTTGTCACGCACCATCAGATACGGAATGCCCAGCGAGGTGATGTTATGGAAAAAATGTGACCCCTGGGAGGGCTCCGCTTCCACGCCCAACCCCTGGATTTCAACAATCGCCGCGGCTCCGGCAATATCTCCCCACTGCACGGGAATCCCCAGCCAGGAGTCGGCCGAACCCCAGCGGCCCGGGCCTATGAGCAGAAACGACGCATCATCCCGCTGCAGCTGGCGGTTCATTGTGCCGATCTCCCTTGCTATCTCCCGGGTCGCGGCAACATCAAAACGTTCCGGTCTCACGTAGACAATATCACGAATTCCCCTGTACAGTCCATGACCAAGGGCCTGATCGGAAAAAAGCAGCCCCTTTTCCCGCTCCGCCGCGCTGATGGTCACGTCACGATTCTCGTGGCCGGTCACAACCGGTCGGATCTGGAGAAAATAGAAGACACTGTCGTCGGGGTCTTCGCGCAGATCAACACCAAACTCGATCTCAACGTCGCAGCCCATGCCCTCCCGCCCGACCGCGAGCAGCTCCGTCACCACCTCGGCCAGCGGAAAGAAATCATACTTGAGCACCGGCGCGAAGGTCAGGACCTTGCGTCCCGGAAGGTCCGTGTCACGGATCCGGTGTTCTTCGGGAAAATAGGTGCTGCAGAGCAGGCGAACCGGAAACTCTTCTGCGGCCTCGTCAATATCGCGCCGGACCAGATTGGCATTGTCACGATGAAAGGCGGCCGGATCTCTGCAGTCCAGGCAATAGAAGCGGCGCTGGGAATTTTCAAGGATATCGTCAATAGTGGAAAACTGGGGCAGGTTCTCCGGGTAAGGCGGCGCGAAACGCAGGCTGCGCTCCCCCTCCACCACGGTCTTGCCAAAACCCAGGGCAATGGAGGCGACGCCGTCCTCGGCCCGCATGGGCTCGACCGGATAGAAGTTGAAACTCTGGGCGACACCCGACATGGCCGGGTAAAAGCTGGCACCATACCTGTTACCGACCAGTCGCTGCAGGATAACCGCCATGCTGTCCTCCTCGACCTGGCCGACCGAGCGGGAAAAGGAGCGCGGGCCCTCGAACCAGGTGGACGCGTACACCAGCTTGACCGCCTGGAACAACTGGGCAAGGCGGACCTCAAAATCCGGGTGCGCGTTGGCCAGCATGAAGGTGCTGTACAGCCCGGCATAGGGCCGGGACTGGGCGTCCTCCAGCATGCTGGAGGAACGGACCGACAGGGGATAATCGATTTTTTCAAGATAGCCGCGCAGGTCGGCGGCCAGCCAGGCCGGCATCTCGGCCTCAAGAAACAGGGCTGCAATAGCCTCGTCATCCATGCCGTCCATATACATCAGCCGGTTATGGCTGACAAAATCATCAAATCCGTCGGTCGTGATGACGCAGGTCTGGGGGACCCGAACCGTGACCCGGGCCAGGATCGAATCCTGGTGGACCGCCTGCAGCAGGCGGGTTCCGATAAAGGCCATGCCCCGCGCCTTGCCGCCCAGGGAGCCCTGGCCGATCCGGACAAAATCCATGATGTCCGGATCATAGGTGTCCCGGTCAAACCGGGCCACGATGCCCCGCTGCCGCATCCGCCGCAGGGCATGCACCTTGAAGATGATATCCTCGCGCAGCAGTTCCGGGTCCGTCACCTCGCGAAAATGGTGTTTATGCAGCCTTGAAGCCAGAGCGGTCTCTGCCCGGGCCATGACCCAGTTGAAAAAATGGTTGCAGGAGGCGTGATATCGAACCGAGACAGCGGGCACGGTGCGCAGCATCTGCTCAAACTCATGCAGGTTCCCGGCCCGTCCGACAACCTCCCCGTCCGGCAGACGGAAAATAAAATCACCAAAGCCCAGGTAATCGAGCAGAAAGGCATGGATGTCGCGGTGGATGGTGGTGTTGTCCTTGAGCGCAAAGACGGCTGAGACCGCCTCGGCCCGGGCCGCGTTTGCCGGCTCGGAACTGAACAGCAGAACAGGCAGATCTTCTGCCGCGTCACGTACCTTGCGGGCCAGTTGAATGCCGGCATCAGCAGTGACCTTGCCGCCCTTTGGAAAACGGACATCAGACATCACCGCGAAAATATTACTACGGTAGCGGGTAAAGAGTTCCAGCGCCTCTTCATACGTTTCGGCAAGCAGGATCTTGGGCCGGGCCCGCATCTTGATCAGACGGTGCTGGTCATTCAGCCCCTCGTCCAACACCGCCTGGGTCTGCTGCACCAGCTCCCCGTAGAGCAGGGACAGAATACGGGAACGCTGGGCCGGATCATCCTCAACCAGGAGGATTACCCGGACCATGGCCCTGCGGGTGTCGGCATCCACATTTTTGCGGTCCTCAACACTCTTGACAATAGCCAACAGGACATCGGAATTGCAGCACCAGACAAAGGACCGGTCAAGAAAACAGCGGCAGTCAGCCTGAAAGGGGGCGGCGGCTTCCCGGGCAGAATGGGCAAGGAGGATAACCGGCAGGTCGGGAAACCGTTCCCTGACCCGGGCTCCGAAGGTATTGCAGTCCATTCGCCCCAGGTTCGGCATGGTCAGAACCAGATCAAACTCTTTGCGCTCCAGCATCTCCAGGGCACGGGCCGGGGTCGGCACCCGGGTAATGCGCGGCGGCCGGCTCAGGTTCAACCCCTGGTACTCATGAATGATGCGCATGGCCAGGCTGCCGTCCTCTTCCATGATATAGGCGTCGTAGGGACTGGAGACCAGGAGTATCTCCCGGACCTTGAAGGCCATCAGCTCGTAGAGGACCCTGAAATGCGGATCAAACTCGTTGATATAGTGTCGGGCCGGCTCTGTCATTCCTGCTTAATCCCGCCAGTTCAGATAGGGGTTGGCCACAAGGGAGGCATTGTAGTACCGGGGATCACCGCTGACTTCCCGGTCGATCCAGTCCGGCAGGAGAAAGACCTGCTCCGGATGCTCCAGTTCGATCTCGGCAATCACCAGGCCGCTGTTCTCGCCCAGAAACTCATCGACCTCCCAGACAAACCCCTCGTGCCGTATCAGGTATCGATTCTTGACTATCAACGGCTTGACGCACAGGGTTTCAAGCATCTCCCGGGCATCCCGCAGGGGGATCTCGTACTCATATTCCTGTCGGCTTATACCGGATCCACCACCCTTGACGGTCAGGAAACCCAGGCGCCCCCGGACCCGGACCCGGACCGTTACCCCGCTGCCCGGGCAGATATATCCCTGGCAACAGCGTTCCCCGGTGGCCCCCTTTTTCCAGGAGTCGTCCCTGACCAGAAACTTCCGTTCGATTTCAGTAGCCATCACGCACCGGTATCACTCTTTTCGGTTTCCTTCCCGTCAACCGCATCGGCGGGGCCGGTCGGGGTGTAGACCACCATAACCGGTTTCTGACAGTTCACTACCACGCTGTTGGCCAGGGAACCGAAAAACATCCGCTCCAGCCCGTACCGCCGGGAAGCGGCCATAATAATAATGTCGTGCCTGCGCACCTCATGCAGAATTCGCTCCAGGCTCGACTCCACTGCTTCCACCTTGTAGCTGGTCTGAATCTCAAAGAAATTGGCGGCCAGCCATTCCTGCAAATCGTCCTCGCACTGTCTGATTTCCTCGGGAGGGCTGTCAAAGGGCAGCAGGTGAAAAAAGGTTATCCTCGGCTGGGCGGTCAGGGCCATTGCCTCAAGCAGCGGCAGCAGCTCCGCAAGTTCATGGGACGCGAGAAAAGGAACAAGAATCCGGTCCGTCCTGAAAGTCCCGATAAAACGGACCGCGATCAGGGGGCAGAGGATATTCGAAGCCACCGTATCCAATACCTGGTGAAAGGACCTGAGATTTCTGCCCACCGGGTAGCCCAGGATTACCGCGTGGGCATCGTTATACTCGACGGCTGATACCAGGCCGGAGGCCGGCGTATCAAAGACCAGCTCCCGTTTCATGGGATAGCCAAGACTTGTCACCTCATCCTCTTCCGGCAAAAAAAGCGACGCCATGTCCTCCCGGCCCAGGGTATTCTGATCGGCGGGCTTGAGTACCCGGACCGACATGGGCACGCCATGATAATGATGGGCCAGGATAGTGGCGATTCTGGCCAGACCGCGAACCGTGGCAAAGTGATAGGCCCCGAACGCCACCACGCCGGTGGGAGTGGTGGCCGGGTGCAGCGGGGCATGCTCCCAGGGCTGGAGTTTGATCCCCTCGGGACTGCGCAGCCAGACACTGCAGGCCTGCTCACCCCTGTCACCGCAGTCAGGATGAACCTGGGCGGCCTGCCCTTCCCCGGCCCTGTCAATGGTATAGCGGACCAGGACGGGCCCGCAGAGCTCGGAGAGCACGACGCCTGCCAGAACCACCGGGGTAATCATGACCGACCACTGGGCCAGGGACGGATCACTGCTCACCAGCATAACCAGACCGATGGCGACACCTGCCTGGGGGATGAGCGCCAGGCCAAGAAACTTTCGGACCACGGGGGGTGCGCCGGACATCACCCCGCCCAGCCAGGTGCCGAAATACTTGCCGATGATCCGGGTAAAGAAATAGACCATCCCCACCCAACCGGCGAGCTTCAGGGCGCTGAGTTCCAGGTGGACACCGGCCAGGGTGAAAAAGAGCACATAGATCGGCGGCTCAAAGGCATTGATGGCCCGAAACAGCCGCACATCACGTTCCTCCCGGTTGATGATGGTAAAACCGGCCGCCATGCCGGCGAGCAGGGGCGAGAGATGCAGCATCCTGGTTGTTTCACCGCAGAGCAGGAGCAGGGCCAGGCCGCCGGTCAGCATCTCGCCCCGGTTCTGGAGCTTGTTAAGGACAAAGTCTATCAACAGGCCGGTGACAACACCTATGGCCAGGGAAAAAACAATCTCGGACACGCAGCCGTACACTGCCTGCAGAACAGATGCCGTTTCCGGCCGGACCAGCTGGTGGGACAGGGAAACCGCCAGGCCGAAGATCATGACCGCGAGCCCGTCATCAACCGCCACCACGGCCATCAGGGTCGAGGTTACCGGCCCCCGGGCTCCGGTTTCCTTGACAATATGCAGCAGGGCGGCCGGGGCAGTGGCAACGGCTATGGCGCCAAGCAGGAGGGCAAGGACCAGGTACTCGATCACGTCAGCGTCTGGCCCGGCAACAAGCCAGGCCGTGACAAACGTCCCGCCAAACACACAGACAAAGGTCGCAACGGCCTGGACAACGCTTATATACCCCACGTCCCGGGCAACGGCTCCGAGACGGCGCAGCTCAATATGTTCCCCTATGCCAAAGGCAATAAGCATCAGGGCTATCTGGGTGAAATGCTCAAGCTGGTAGCCCACCGACTCCATGCTGACAAAGCCGAGAAACGAGGGGCCAAGAAGCAAGCCGGCCAGGATGAAACCGGTCACGGAGGGCAGCCGGATCAACTGGCAGATCTTGGCGGCCAGCAGACCGACCGACAGGAGCACGGCCATGCCAAAGGTTACTTCACTCATCGCTGCTTTTCCATCCTGTTGGACTCCAATCGTACCATGCAAACAAAACAAGATCGGATTCGCGACATTTTGCGACGCCGACAGTTGCAGAATACACCCAAATTCCACCCGACAACAGAATTTTCTCCAAAAAGGATAATTTTCATGTAACTCGTCACAGGGTTTGTAACT
>JAJRTB010000280.1 GCA_024278495.1 Deltaproteobacteria bacterium | reverse complement strand
GGCCAGGGTGCCGACGATACCGTCCCGCACGTCCTTGCCGGTGAACTTCTTGCCGCTGAACTCGTTGACCCCTTTCAGGATGCCCTCGCGGAAGGCGGACAAATGGGTGCCGCCCTCGCTGGTAAAGGTGCCGTTGACAAAAGAGTAGTACGTATCGCCGTAGTCGTCAGTATGGGTAAAGGTAAATTCCAGGGACTTGTCAGCGTAAAAGATGGGATCATACAACTGGTTGCCGTTCAGCTCATCAGAGAGCAGGTCGAGCAGGCCCTTTTCCGAGTGAAAGCACTCACCGTTAAAGTACAACTTGAGCCCGGCGTTGAGATAGGCGTAGCGCCACAACCTTTTCTCAATATACTGGAAATCAAAAGTGTATTCCGGGAACAGCTCCGGGTCCGGCAGAAACTCAATCAGGGTACCGTCCTTTTCGTCGGTCCTGCCTTTTTTTTCTGACTCCAGGGTGCCTGCCCGAAAATGGGCCCGGGTGTATCTGCCGTCCCGGTAAGCGGTTACGGTGAATCGGGTGGACAGGGCGTTGACCGCCTTGGTGCCGACTCCGTTGAGACCCACGGAAAACTGAAACACATCAGTATTATACTTGGCGCCGGTGTTAATCACGGAAACACACTCAACCACCTTGCCCAGAGGAATGCCGCGTCCATAGTCCCGGACACGACACAGCCCGTTTTCATCAATCTCAATATCAACCCTGTTGCCGGCGCCCATGATGAACTCATCGACACTGTTGTCGATCACCTCCTTGAGCAGGATATAGATTCCGTCATCCGGGTGCGAACCGTTGCCGAGCCGGCCGATATACATGCCGGGCCGTTTACGGATATGCTCAAGGGAACTGAGGGTCTTGACTTTTGATTCGTCGTATTGATGGGCTGTTTCTGCCATGGGGAAAGTGAGGGCTCTTCCGTTCAAAGATATTGTAAAAGCACAAATTTTAAATATACTGAGCCAGACGCAACTTTACAAATCAAAAAAAAATGACGCATACCGTTTTGTCCATCGCCGGCTCTGACCCGACCGGAGGGGCGGGAATCCAGGCCGACCTGAAAACCATGACCGTCCTCGGGGTCTATGGCGCAGCCGCTGTTACCTGTGTTACTGTCCAGAACAGCAAGGGGGTGCGCCGCGTCTCACCCCTGTCTCCGGAGCTGGTGACGGAACAGATCGAATCGGTCCTGGCGGATCACCATGTGCAGGTCGTCAAGATCGGCATGATAGGGACCGGTGAAGTTGCCCGGGCGGTCAGTAACAGCCTGAGGAATTTCAAAGGTGAAGTCGTCTGCGATCCGGTTTTTGTCGCCTCCACCGGAGACAAACTCACCGATAACCACGCTGTTGCGGAAATTATAACCCATCTCATTCCACGAACCACGGTCCTGACCCCCAACGTGGCCGAACTGGAACAACTGAGCGGCCGGAGAATCAAGACCGAAGAAGGGCTTGCCGGAGCCGCGGCCGGCCTGATGCATCCCGCCGGACGGCTCAGGGGCGTTGCGGTCACCGGCGGAGACGGAAGCGGCGCCATATTGACGGATTTGCTGGTACATGCCGGCACCACCTCGCTTCAGGTGGAAACGGTTACCCATCCCCGCCGGGAAACGGACAACAGTCACGGCACGGGGTGTACTTTTTCCTCGGCCCTGGCAACATACCTGTGTCTGGGCCACGATCTTGTCACCGCCTTTCAGAAGAGCATCGACTTCGTGGACGACCTGTTGCGCAACAGCGCAACAGCCGCAATAATTAAACATGGCGGAGGCAAAGGTCCCCTGCTCCACCACAGGTCGTGACCCGCCGATTTCGCGTCTTGTTCAGGTGCGCCGCAATAACGGGAACATGTGCCGCATCACAGTTTCCGGCGATCCTTTGCGGCGCCCCGGCAACATTCCGGCGCTGCACAACAACGGAAAAGCCGATCAGACTATCTCGACCAGTTCAATTTCAAAAGTCAGATCCTTACCTGCCAGAGGGGGGTTGGCGTCAAGCACAACGTATTCATCCGTGACCTCGGCCACGACGACAACAACAGGCTGGTTGTTGGGGCCCTGCATCTGCAGGTGCTGACCCTTTTCAGGATTCAGGTCCTGCGGTACCTGTTCCCTGGGCACCTGGAGCATCAGTTCCTCGTTCCTTGGGCCATACGCCTTGTCAGAGGGGATGGTGACCTTTTTTTTCTCGTCCCGTACCATGCCGGTCACGGCGTCATCAAATCCCTGGATTACCTGGCCGCTCCCCAAGGTAAAAGAGAGGGGATCGCGGCCTTCGGATGTATCAAAGACTGTACCGTCTTCCAGGGTGCCGGTGTAGTGAATTTTGACGGTATCGCCCTGCTTTGCCTGTGTCATTTCTTGCTCCATATTATTTATTGTTCACGGACTCGCACAAGAAGTCCATTAAGGGGCTGAAACCTACCCGCTTAAAAGACAACAGGCATCTGCTCGCTCCAGGGGTCCCTATGTTCAGAAAATTTGTATAAGTTAGCATATTGTTCAGATAATTGCCAGGTAAACGGACAACCTCAAGGCTCCGTCATATTTTGACCCTGGTATATTGATCAGATTGAATTATCCGGGCTATTCCATCATGTGAACCCGCCCGCAGTCAGGGCATATCCAGGTGGGTCCGTTACTGATGCCCCATTTGTTTTCAGTAAAACATTCGGGACAGATTTCAAAGCCGCAGCCACAACTCCAGCAAAACGGTCCAGTTTCCCCGCAGCAATGGCAGCAAAACTCTCTCCTGCGCCTGCGCCGTTGACGGCGGGATTTCCCGCTGCTCATGCTTTTCTTCCCTCGGGACGAAGCTCGACGTTCAACCAGTCCAGGTACTCAGGGTTGCCGCTCAACACCTCCGCGACAAGTATTTCCGGCACCTCGTACGGGTGGCAGCGCCGGATGACACTCTCCAGCTCGGCACAAAGATCTTCACGGCTCTTCATGACGCAACTGAACTCAGCCGCCGACTCAATCGCACCCTGCCAGCGGTAAATACTTGTACACTGGCTTATCTGTACACAGGCGGCCAGGCGTTGCTCCACCACGGTGCGGGCGATCCGCTCCGCAGCCGCCATTGAATCTACCGTGGTGACAACCTGTACATAGCGGGCCATCCTTTCCCTCCATAAAAAATTGCGTTGAACAACACCCCTGATCACTGACAAATTTCCGGCAGGCAAAACCGCATAGCTGCAAACCCTGTGACGAGTTACATAGCAGGTGGAAATTTTACCGGTATTGGAATAGTATATAAGTATGCGTCTCCGGGCAAGACCAAACAGGAGCAGACCAGGAATGTATCACTCTCATGCTCTCGGATGCGCAAGAACCACCGTATTCATCAAACAACACGATTTCGGAGAAAACAAATGTTGCTTGCCGTCGATGTCGGCAACTCTCATACCGTCAGTGGTGTTTTCAGGAAAAACAAGCTGATCGCCAAATGGCGACTCAAATCAGATCGGGACAGGACCGCGGATGAGCTGGCCATCAGGTACCACTCCCTCTTTCAGCTTGCCGACATACAGCTGAAATCCATTACCGGTTTTGTCCTGGCAAGCGTTGTGCCGACCCTGACTACCGCCTGGCTCTCCTATGTGGACAGGTACCTTGCCGCATACCTGGTGACCGGACCCGTGATCGTCAGTCATACAACAAAGACCACTGTTAGAATTGACCTGCCCAGCCCCGCTGAAGTCGGGGCTGACAGAATAGTCAACGTGGAAGCGGCCTGCGAGATCCTGGATCCCCCTCTGATTGTTATTGATTTTGGCACGGCCATCACCTTTGACTGCGTGACGGCAGGGCGCTGCTACGTGGGCGGGGCCATTTTGCCCGGCATCAGCATTTCTCTGGACGCGCTCTCCGCCCGCACGGCCAGGCTGCCAAGAGTGGCCATAGACCAGCCGCTGGATTCAGCCATCGGAACCACAACAGTTGACGCCATCCGCTCAGGCCTGCTCAACGGTTTTGGCGGAATGGTTGACCGGATGGTAGAACGCCTGGCTCCTGAGCTGGCTCCTGTTCCCGGTTCGGTCAGCATACTGGGTACGGGTGGGATGGCCTCTGTTATCGCGCCGTACTGCTCATGTCTTGAGCACGTTGATACGGATCTGACCCTCAAGGGGTTATTTTCAATTCATCGCCGGCTCTGCGAATGACCGACAGGCCGCCTTTGATACCCCCGCCGTTGCGCCCGGGAGACTGCATCGGCCTCTTTGCTCCGGCAGGTCCCGTCCGGGACCATGCTGAACTGGACCGGGGGATTGCCGTGTTGCACGGACTGGGGTTTCAGACGAAACAACCCGTTCACAGACAAAGTTTTTCTGATTACCTTGCGGCACCAGACCATGCCCGGCTGGACGAGCTTCACGATCTGCTGCGTGATGAGAGTGTCCGGGCGCTCATGGCGGTTCGCGGCGGGTTCGGCTGCCTGCGCATCATGGCGGGCCTGGACTTTGATCATGTGCGGCGTCACCCGAAGCTGATCATCGGCTTCAGCGACATTTCCATTCTGCTCAACTCCGTCACCAGCCGCACCGGGCTGGTGACGCTGCACGGACCGGTAGTCACCTCACTGGCCCGCGCCTCTTCCGCTACCATCCTGGCCCTGGCCGATTTTCTGGCGGGCAGGAAAATTAACTATGCCGGTGAGCAACAGATCAAGGTTTTACGTTCCGGCCGGGCCACCGGTGTGATCCGGGGCGGCAACCTGACCTCCCTGGTTCACCTGCTCAATACTCCCTGGGAAGTAGACTGGCCCGGTTCACTGCTGTTCCTGGAAGACACGGGTGAATCAATGTACAGACTTGACCGAATGCTTACCCAGCTTTATCATGCAGGAGCGCTTGAAAACCTTGCCGGGATCATTCTCGGGTCATTTGACTCAATGTCAAACGGCACGAAAGAGCGCGACCTGGCGGAATTTGTCGGTCACCGGCTCCTTGAGTTGACAAGGCGGTTTGACTATCCTGTCTGGACAGGGTTTCCCCTGGGGCACCGGGAAACGAATTTTCCCGTGCCCATTGGCCGAACCGGAGTCATGGACAGTGACAGTGCCAGTCTGCGCCTGGCCCCGGCCTGATACAAAAAAAACATGACGACACAATGATCAGACGCTACCTGTACACACTCCTGTGCCTGCTGGCCCTGCTGGGTCTGTACTGGCTCACCCTGCTGCCCCTTCTGGCCGTCCGGACCAACCTGGAATCCAGGCATTTTGCCCTGGCCCTGCTGGTCTGGGGAGTGATCGCCGGTGTCCTGTTCATCCCGGCCCTGGCTGTTATCATCAAAAAAGTCTGGTTTTTCAAGGGTAAGGGGGAGCCTGTGGTTCTGGATATGCTGCTGTCCATGCTGAACCATGTCAACGAGCTGGATGCGCCGGTTATGGTCAGAAAGCATAACAGGAAAATCGTCTGCACCTGGCGGCACCGTGAACCTCACTGGTGTGAACGCCTCGAGGCGTCTGGAATGAAGCGGTTTTATGAACTCTGGATCCGCTTTGACAATACCACCAAAACCGCCACCCTCTCTGACCGGTACCGTGCTGTCAACTGGGACCTGAGTCCGATTTCCGTCAAAACAGGACGGTTTTCGTTCAGTCGCCCCCTGTTCAAGGTTGAGCTCGGGGACGCCTGGGGAATAGAGAATTACGAAGACACGGAACCCCAGGAGTACGATTTCACCCCTGGAGAAATCAAACTGCCGGTTATGAATACTATTTTGCAAAACGGCTGGAACGTCCGGTTCAGCCTGTTTTGATGCGCGGGCCTCCTGGTCCGGCCGGGAATGAGTGCAGTGTCACAGCGAATACTCACTGATCCAGATTTTTTGATTTGTTACAGCGTATCCGATGAGTGTTTATGGCATTCTTGAGATTATCAAACATTCATCTTGTTATTATTTTGCTGTAGTACTAATATTTAAATGAAAGACAGCATACCTGACGTCCTTAACTTATCATAAACACAGCCGGCACCCAAAATGAACAGTGAAGCGGAGCAGTGCAACAGGGAAGGTCTTAAGTTACTGCATGCCGGCAAGCACAAGGCGGCAATCGATTTTTTTTCCAAGGCCATTGCCCTTGATCCAACCTATCCCGACCCGTACCATAACCGGGGCGAAATACAGCTCATGCTCGGCAACGTCATTGAAGGCAATACAGATCTGCACAAAGCCAGAGACCTGCGCGCAGGATACCTGAAAAAGTCTGGAAGGCGGCGAACCGTTCAAAAGTTTAACTGGCAGGAAGTTGACAGTATCTATGACAGTGTGTTTGCGGATGACCCACCCAAAAGCTCCGCCGACAATGAAACCATCAGCTTTGACAGCGAGATTTACGATTATGTTTTCTCGGATGACCGCATTGAAACCGAACAGCTCTGGGACGCGCTCGTGGAAGGCTGTTCGGAAAACAGCGGTTGCGCCGCGGTCATTGAGTTTCTTGACGGCAGGCGTGAAGAAGTATCAAGGCTTCTGCTCTTCCAGCCAACCGGCGGGGAGGTTTCCATCATCAACATGGAGAGCGGCAAAACCGACAGGGTCATCCCGCTCAGCGAGATCTGCTGCATCCGCCTGGCCGCCATCCCTGTCGCCCATGATCAGACTGACACAAAAAACTGCAAGGTTGAAATCATCCAGACTGTTGACGGCAACCTGTTTCACGAGCTTATTCATCCGGATTTGCATGTTGAACAGGGCCTTTTTGCCGTGTCCACAAAAAAGGAAACTTTTCTGCCATACACTTTTTTTCCCAGGGACAGCATCAAGTCGCGCTGTCTGCAGCGCCAGCTTGGCGAGATCCTGCTCGAAAAGAGATTTATCTCCCACGACGCCCTGAAAAACGCCCTTGAAGAACATGCAATGCGCAAGAGCATGCCCCTTGGCAAGATCATTGCTAGGCAGGAAAAAATCCACTGTTCAGCAATCGAGTCCGCCCTGAAAAAAGCCGCGGCCGATGGTAAGGAGGGATTACGGATCGGCGAGATACTTCTCGACGCGGGACTGGTCAGGGAAGAGCGGGTCCTGGAAGCCCTGGCGCTTCAGAAAAAGATGCAGGGCGGAAAAATAGGAGAATTCCTGGTCAGCAAGGGCATTCTCAGGGAACAGGAGTTGTTCATCTCCCTGGCCGAAAAGTTCCGCATTCCTTTTATCGACCTGCGAAAACAAAAGGTGCCCAAAAAAATACTGAACCTTCTGCCCCGTGAAATAGTCCTGAAATATTCAGTTATGCCTATCGGCAGGAAAGGGGACGCGTTAGTGATAGCCTCGTCCCGGCCCGACGCCTTCAGCATCAGGAAATCCCTGGCCAGGTATCTGGGGCACAAAGAGATTCAATTTGTTCTGGTCCAGCCTACCCACCTGCGCAACGTGATCAACATGCTCTTTAAAAACAGAAGCGTGCAATCCGGCAGTGCCTGATGTTCAGGCGCTGCGATCGTGTTGCTCCGCAACCCTTCTGCTGATCCAGTCTGCTGCGTCAACCAGGTTCTCGGCAATATAGTCCGGCTGAACGTCCTGACCGGGGCCGATATATTTCAGATCGCCCCGGCCGTATCCTGTCAGAACCAGGACAGAGGTGCACCCTGCCCGGGCCGCGCATCTGATGTCGGACCAGCGGTCTCCCACCAGAAACGACTGGTCCAGGGCAATGCCCAGTTCCCGGGACGCCTGTTGCAGCAGACCGATCCCGGGTTTTCGACAGGTACAGTTTTTTCTGTACTTCTCAACGACAGCGTCGGGATGATGAGGACAGACGTACACTCCATCCAGCCTGGCCCTGTC
>JAJRTB010000279.1 GCA_024278495.1 Deltaproteobacteria bacterium | reverse complement strand
GTTTCCGGCGGCAATACCAAGCGGCAGATTACCATCATGCGTGATTTTGGTTCCTCCGTGCTCCTGTCCACTCCGTCCTATGCCCTGAACCTGGCTGATGCCATGGCCGACGCCGGGGTGACGCCGGACGAGCTCAAGCTGCGGATCGGGATTCATGGGGCCGAGCCCTGGAGCCTGAACATGCGCGAGGAGGTAGAGCGCAAGCTCGGGATCCGGGCGCTTGATATCTACGGCCTCAGCGAGGTGATCGGTCCCGGCGTGGCTATTGAGTGCCAGGAGAGCGAGCGCGGCATGCATATCCTGGAGGACCACTTTCTGCCCGAGATCGTTGATCCGGATACCTTTGAGCCGTTGCCGCCGGGCGAGCCCGGTGAGCTGGTCTTTACCACCCTGACCAAGGAGGCCTTTCCCATTATCCGCTACAGGACCAAGGATATTTCCACCCTCTACGTGGAAGAGTGCCGCTGCGGCCGTACCCTGGTGCGGATGGAAAAGGTTACCGGCCGGACCGATGACATGCTGATCATCCGCGGGGTCAACGTCTTCCCGTCCCAGGTCGAGCATGTGCTCATGGGTGTTGAGGGCGTGGAGCCCCATTACCAGATCGAGGTGAACCGGGAAGGGACCCTGGACACCATGAGCGTGCTGGTTGAAGTCAGCGACAACGTGTTCCATGACGAGGTGCGGGTCCTGGAAAATCTGACCAAAAAAATTCAGGCCGAGATCAAGGATCTGCTCGGCGTCACCTGTAGCGTCAGGCTGGTGGAGCCCCGCACCATTCAGCGCAGCGAGGGCAAGGCCCAGCGGGTGATCGACAACCGCAGGCTTTGAGTTGAGCGTTGATGGCGCAATACCCTGATGATCAACCGGGGCGTGGGATGGGTTGGAAACCATAAGCAGAGGAGTTGCACATGCTGGTTGAACAGATTGCTGTTTTTCTGGAAAACAAGTCGGGACGCCTGGCCGAGATTACCTCGGTCCTGGCCGGGGCCGGTATCAATATCCGGGCCCTGTCCGTCGCGGATACCGCTGATTTCGGTATTTTGCGTCTTATTGTCGACAAGGTGGACGAGGCCAAGCGGGAGCTCAGGGAGAATGGCTGCACCGTGGGCAAGACCAATGTCATTGCGGTGGAGGTGCCGGATCGGACCGGGGGACTTGCCGGGGTACTCAAGACGATCGAGCGGGTCGGCCTGAACGTCGAATACATGTATGCCTTTGTCAACAAGAGCGGCGAGAACGCGGTGCTGATATTCCGCTTTGATGATATGGATATGGCCATCACGGCCCTGCGGCAGGACGGTTTTACTATCCTGACCGGGGCACAGGTTTGCGCCCTGTAGGGCGCTGCTTGAATCGGTGACGAAAGAAGGCTCAACACCCTGTAGAGTGTTCAGGGGATGCTTTGAAAAAGTGGGAAATGGAGAGCGGCACGACGTATGATCGTGCCGCAATCAATGTACATACCAGAAGGAGGATGTCCGTGAAGAACATGATGAAAAAAGCGATTGTTGCCGTGGCCGCTGTTGGTCTGCTGGCGGTGCCGGCTCTCAAATCCGCCCAGGCGGGAACAATCAAGGTCGGCGCCATCATCGCCGAGACAGGTCCGGCCGCTTTTCTCGGCAAGCCCGAGGCCAAGACCCTGCAGATGCTGACCGATCAGATCAATGCCAAGGGCGGTGTCAACGGCAATAAGATTGAGCTGATCCTGAAGGATTCCGCCGGTAAGAAGGAAAACGCGGTTTCCTTTGCCAAGCAGCTCATCGAAGAGGACAGGGTGTTTGCTATCCTGGGACCCACCCGCAGCGGTTCCACCATGGCCATCAAGAGTATTGTCGAGGGTGCCGGAACCATCCTGATCTCCTGCGCTTCCACCAAGGCCATTGTTGACCCGGTGGCCAGGCATGTCTTCAAGACCCCGCAGAACGATTCCCTGGCCGTGCGCATGATCTACAGGGAGATGAACAGGAAAAATATCTCCAAAATCGCAGTGGTTGTCGGCGGTACAGGCTTTGGCAAGATGGGTAAAAAATTCCTTAACGAGCTGGCTCCGGAGTATGGCATTACTGTGCTGGCCAACGAGACCTACAGCCCCAAGGCGACCGATCTCAGTGCGGTTGTCACCAAGCTGATGGCCAACAAGGAGATCCAGGCCGTGGTCAACTGGTCGATCGTTCCGGCCCAGACCATTCTGGCCAAGAATATGCGCCAGGCCGGCTGGGACGTGCCTCTGTTTCTGTCGCATGGTTTCGGCAACATCAAGTATGTTGAGCTGGGCGGTCCCGCCCTTGAGGGCGTGTTTTTTCCGGCCGGCCGTCTGCTGGTCGCCGACAGTCTGCCCGCGGACAACCCCCAGAAGGCTGTGCTGGTCAACTACAAGAACACCTACGAGGCCAAGTTCAACGAGCCGGTTTCCACCTTTGGCGGCCATGCCTATGATGCCTTCATGATCCTGATGAAGGCTATTGAAAAGGCGGGCGCGGCTGATACCGCCAAGGTTGTCCAGGCAATCGAGTCCATGACCTTTGTCGGTACCGGTGGTGTTTTCAAATTCTCGCCCCGGGACCACAGCGGTCTCACGATCGACGCCTTTGACATGATGACCGTCAGGGACGGCAAGTTCGCCCTGGCCGACTGATTCACAAGACGAACCGATGTCCCGTGGCAGGCTGTCGTCTGCCACGGAGATGGAGAATGAAAGGGACGGAACGCGGGTACGGTTCCGTCCCTTTTCCTGTATAGCTCGATGACCGCTGAAGTTTTTCTTCAATACATGTTTGCCGGTATCACCTATGG
>JAJRTB010000278.1 GCA_024278495.1 Deltaproteobacteria bacterium | reverse complement strand
CTGACTCCTGATCCGGGCCAGGAATTTTTTTGTTGTATTTAAAAATAAAAGATGTATATTTAAAAAATACAATCTCAAAAAGTACTGGCATTCTCTTTCCATTCACACCGGTTACGGTTGTGATTCCAGCATCTTCGGATAGCCGTAAAGTTTCTGCTGAACACTTACCACGGAGAACAGGCATGAAACTTTTTATAGGCAGCCTTCCATACAATATCACGGAAACCGAGCTTACCGATCTGTTCAGCGGCTACGGGAACGTCGTCAGCGCCAGGCTCATCATGGACCACTTTACGGGTCGCCCCAAGGGATTCGGCTTTGTGGAAATGGCCAGCCGGGGTGAGGGCCACAAGGCCATGGAAGACCTGAACGGCAAAGAGTATAAACATCGCCGCCTTGTCTGCAATGAAGCCCAGCCTCCCAGAAAAAAGGGAGCGCGGCGCCGATAACTTTTTGACTGTATCTGTAGAAGAATAATATTTTTGAACAGTTGCCATCCGGCGAGACCAGGAAGTATTCAGTTTTGACACAACGAGCAGCTCCCTCCCTTCGGATATCAGATTATTATCGTTTTCACACCAATCAAATACCAATAACCAAAAAGCTTCCATGCCCGGCCCCCGGTAACTGGCCACCAGCCTGGAACAAACAGTATCCTGATCGATACACACGGAGTTATATGAATTTCAAACAATTTAATCTGGACCCGGCCCTTGCCGCCGCTGTTGAGCGTTGCGGTTACCAGGCCCCCACTCCCATTCAGGCGCAGGCCATACCGCATCTGCTCAGGGGCAGCGATCTGCTGGGCCTGGCCCAGACCGGTACCGGAAAGACAGCAGCCTTTGTTCTGCCGACCCTGCAGCGTCTGCTCGCAGGTCAGCAAAAAGCAATCCGCTGTCTGATCCTGACCCCGACCAGGGAACTGGCAGAGCAGATCCATGAAAACATAGGCCAGATGCGCGGCAGCACCGTCCTGCGCAGCTGCACCGTTTACGGCGGCGTCAGCAAGCACGCCCAGCTCAAGAAACTGGAACGCGGGGTGGACATGGTTGTCGCCTGTCCCGGACGCCTGCTTGATCACATCAACAGCGGCTCAATTGACCTGTCCCGGGTCGAAATCCTGATTCTTGACGAAGCAGACCAGATGTTTGACAAGGGTTTTCTGCCGGACATCCGCCGCATCCTCAAACGGGTCCCGGCCAGACGCCAATCCATGGTCTTCTCGGCCACCATGCCGGCTGAAATCCGGCGCCTGGCAGAGAATATCCTGACCGACCCGACGACCGTTCAGGTCGATCATGAAAAGCCGGCGGCGACCATCAGTCATGCCCTGTTTAAAGTGGCGCAGAAACGAAAGACAGCGCTCCTGCAGGCGATTCTGCAGGAAAAGGACATGGAGACCACCCTGGTTTTCACCAGGACCAAGTATAAGGCAAAGAACCTGGCCAGGATCCTGCAAAAAGCAGGATTCAAGGCAACCTCACTGCAGGGCAACCTGTCACAGAACCAGCGGAAGCTGGCCATGGACGGATTCAAAAGCGGGAAATTCAATATCCTGGTGGCGACTGACATCGCAGCCCGGGGCATAGATGTCACCGGCATCTCGCACGTGGTCAATTATGACGTGCCGGACACGGTGGAAGCCTATACCCACCGGACCGGTCGAACCGGCCGGGCAGAACGAAACGGTCAGGCCTTCACCTTTATGACCGCAGATGACGGCAGGATTATCCAGATCGTTGAGCGGACTCTCGGCTGCAGAATGGAGCACGAAACCGTAGCCGACTTTGACTGCGGCTCTGATCTTCCCGCGCAGCCGGCAGCACGACCGACCCGCAGAAAAGGGCCTTCGGCCAACGCAGGTAAACGACGGACGAACGGACAAAGACAGTATAAACAGAAAAAAAGCAGACGACCACGGGCGGCATCTTTTGATTTTGGCGTGGCCTCCGCATCAAACAGGTAAACCGCGGCCTGAATGATCAGGCCGCACTGCCGGATTCCATTGTCGGAGCCCGGTGTTTTTTAAAAATGGTTTCACTCACGAAACCGCGTAGTAAGGAGTATTACAAAATGGCAGAAGGAACAGTAAAATGGTTTAATGATTCTAAAGGCTTCGGCTTCATTCAGCAGGACGGTGGTTCAGATGTGTTTGTTCATCATTCCGCTATCCAGGCCCAGGGCTTCAAAAGCCTGCAGGAAGGCCAGCGGGTAACCTTTGACGTCGTTGACGGCGCCAAGGGCCCGGCCGCGGAGAATGTCGTTGCCCAGTAATTTCTGAGCTCGACAACTTCATAAAAAAACCCCGCTTTTCGCGGGGTTTTTTTATGCCTGCTGCTTTTTCCCTGCTCCCCAGGCGGTTCCAGGCTGAAATCGCAACTGTACTCCGTCTTTTTTTTCTGGTATCATTGAAAGATGACGAATTCGTAAAAAGTCGAAAATCCTGGCTGGGCATTACGACAATTCAACCAGTTACAACGCCGAACCGTCGGTTTCGTGACTTTTTTCGAAACCGACAAAGATGATTGAGTTACAGCCCGTTCACCCCTTTATCGGAGAGGATTGCAGAATGTCCCGGAATACAAAAAACTCTTCTCACGCGCACACCGTCCTGCCGGTCTTTCCCGCCCTGATCCTCACCATCCTGATACATTTCAGCGCCCCTGGTTTTGTCCAGGCGGAAACCTGGTACGTTGCGCCTTCCGCGGAAATACCGATACGATCAGGCCAGGGCAGCCAGTACAAAATTCTGGCTGTCGTGCCAAGCGGCCTGGGGGTGAAAATTGTGCAGGAGGATGACCCCTGGGTACGGGTACGCACCCCCGGAGGCACGGAAGGCTGGATGCTCAAGAGATACCTGAGCAATGAACCTCCGCTGACCGAGGTGGTGACCGGTCTGCGGTCCAGGCTGGAAAAACTGCAACAGGACAGGGAGGTCACTGACCAAAAATATCAAGACCTTCTCACCGCCTTTTCCCGCAATGAGCAGGAACTCAACACCTGTATAAGGGAGCGGGATGAAACAAAAATAGAGTTTACGAGCCTTCAGGAGGACACCGCGGATGTCATCCGGACCAAAAAGGAGCTGAACGAGAAAACCAGGCAGCTCGAAAACGCCCGCAAGGAACTGACCGGCCTGCGGCGAAAAATCGGCGAACTTGAGCGAAACGCCGCAGTCAAATGGTTTCTGGCCGGGGGCGGCATGCTGTTCGCCGGCATCCTGCTGGGAATGATACACAAACGTTCCCGCAAGCGGAAATCCTCACTGTACTGAGCGTTCAAAAGCGAGGTGCCCTGTAACCACTTACAAGGTAGCGGTTTTATACGTTTTTCATTTTACCCTGTGACTGGTTACGCGGATACGGCCTCACTGCCCCGTTTCTGCCTTTTCCTGCTCCAGCAACCCGCCCAGGGCATGGGCAGCGTCTCCGACCAGCCTGATACAGGTCGCGCGGGTACTGTCCGGATCTGAATAATACCGCTTCACGGCCGCCCTGTCCGTCCAGTCCACCCGGGCAATATCCCGGCAGGTAATGCCCCCGCAGGGTTCTGCCAGCTTTTCAAACGCAGCCAGATACTTCTTGGACAAGGTCCACATACGTGGATCCTCTTTCCCGGCAAGGTCAGCCCGGCTGTACATATTGGAAATCAGGGCAATGCCGCCCAGGAGAATCCCGCAGACGTTGCCTGAACCGGCAATACCACCTCCAAAGGCTCCGACTGCGCGGATAGCGGCATCATCCTCAATTCCCATTCGTTCCTGACCCACGATCAGGACAGCCTGGCTTCAGTGCATTCTTGCGCGAAACAGTTCGATGGCCTTTGCGCGCATCTCTTCGGAAGTCATATCCTCACCTGTTTGTTCTTTCATTGTTCATTGCGTGAACCAGCCGTGCTGGTCAGCCGTTACAGCAGAAACGTACCGGATTTGGCCCTGTTCGGCAACACTGTTTCATCCGGACCACTGCCCCTCACGGGTTCAGGAGCTTCGCGGGAAAGCTATGAAACCGGCAAGTTTTGATGAACTCGTAAAAAG
Organism: Deltaproteobacteria bacterium; assembly: GCA_024278495.1. Lineage (GTDB taxonomy): Bacteria > Desulfobacterota > Desulfobulbia > Desulfobulbales > Desulfobulbaceae > UBA10518. Next base: position 5,402 of record JAJRTB010000278.1, on the reverse strand, counting down.
TCGAAAATCATGGCAGAGCACTACGATAATTCAACCAGTTACAACGCTGAACCGTCGGTTTCGTGACTTTTTACGAAACCGGCAAATTTTGACCTACGTCAAGACAGAACCACTCCAAACATGGTACAGTGATGGCATGAAAACGCAAGAATCACTTATCCAGGCCCTGGGCCGCGACAAACGTATCCATGTCCTGCGCCGGACCGTGCAGGGCGCCTTTGCCCTGTTCTGCCTCTTTGCGGGTTACCGGTTTTATCACTTCTACCTCTGGGCCTCGGGCCAGTCCGAGACCTACGTACCCCGACCGCCGTCGGTTGAGGCGTTTCTGCCGATCAGCGGCCTGGTCAACTTCAAGCGCCTTATTCTGACCGGCACCTTTGACACCATCCATCCGGCGGCCCTCACCATCTTCATGGCCGCCCTTACCCTGGGCCTGCTGATGCGCAAGGGCTTCTGCGGCTGGATCTGCCCGGTCGGGTTTGCCTCCAACCTGGCCGAGGCCTTCAGCCGGAAGTTCAAACTGCTGCTGACCCCGCCGGCCTGGATCGACTACCCCCTGCTCACACTCAAATACCTGCTGCTCTTTTTCTTCAGCTACCTGATCCTGCTGAAAATGGATATTGCCGCCATCGAGTCCTTCAATCAGACCATGTACAACCTGGTGGTGGACGCCAAGATGCTCTTTTTCTTCCTGGCGCCGTCCACCTTGAGCATGTGGATTCTGATCTTCCTGGTGGCGGCCTCCTTTTTCCTGCGTAACTTCTGGTGCCGCTACCTCTGCCCCTACGGCGCCCTGCTCGGCATTCTGGCCCTGGTCGGGCCGCTTACAATTCACCGCCGGGAGGAAAACTGTATTGACTACAAGAAATGCGACCGAATCTGTCCGGGCTCCATCAAGGTCTCCGCCAGGAAAACCGTGCGGACACCGGAATGCGTGGGTTGCGGTGAATGCGTATCTGCCTGCCCGGCCAGTGAGTGCCTGGAACTGCACGGGCCGATCCGTAAAAAACTGCCCCTGCTTGTCCTGCCCCTGGGAGTGCTGACCATTTTCTTTCTGTTCTACGGCTGGGCCGTCATGACCGGTCACTGGTATTCAGAGGTCCCGCTTGAAGTTTTCAAAAAAGCCTACTCCATTGGCATTGACAAATTCGGCCATCCGTAACTCACTGCTGCACCGAGGAAAACAACATGAAACTCCACGACAACCTGGGCGCCAGAAACATCAAGGAAGTGATCGAAACCCATCCCCGCATCGGTGAAATCCTGGACAGCCATGAGATCGGCTGCACCAGGTGCACGGTGGGCACCTGCCTGCTCCAGGACGTGGTCACGGTCCACTTCCTCGGCGACGAGGTCGAGGCGCAGATCGAACGCGAAATCAACTCCTACCTGGAGTCCGCGAAAAAAGGAAACTTGTAAGTGGTCAGGGGCGCCCCTGATCACTTACAAGTTTTGGGCAGGTAAAATCGCAGAATTGCAAACCCTGTGACGAGTTACGAAAATTGAGCTGGCCGCGCCTGAAACCCTCTACCGCGTCAGGTGACGGTACTTGATCCGGTGCGGCTGATCCGCGGCCGTGCCCAGCCGCTTTTTGTAATCCTTTTCATACTCTGAATAGTTGCCCTCGAACCAGACCACCCGGCTGTCACCCTCAAAGGCAAGGATATGGGTGGCGATCCGGTCCAGGAACCAGCGGTCATGACTGATGACCACTGCGCAGCCGGCAAAATTTTCCAGGGCGTCTTCCAGGGCCCGCAGGGTGTTGACGTCCAGGTCGTTGGTGGGTTCATCGAGCAGCAGGACATTAGCGCCCTCCCTGAGCATCCGGGCCAGGTGGACCCGGTTGCGCTGCCCGCCCGAGAGCAACCCGACCTTCTGCTGCTGGTCACTGCCCGAAAAGTTGAAGCGGGCCACATAGGCGCGGGAATTGACCTCCCGGTTGCCGAGCAAAATGGTGTCCCGGCCATCCGAGATCACCTCCCAGATGGTCTTGTCCGGATCCAGGGTGTCCCGGCTCTGGTCCACGTAGGCCAGCCTGACCGTGTCGCCGATCCGGATGGTGCCGCTGTCCGGCTCGTCCTGACCGGTGATCATCCGGAACAGGGTTGTCTTGCCCGCCCCGTTTGGCCCGATCACGCCGACAATACCACCCGGCGGCAGGCTGAAGGTCATGTCCTCTACCAGGAGCCGGTCACCAAACCCCTTGCGCACGCCGTCCGCCCCGATCACCACCTTGCCCAGACGCGGTCCCGGCGGGATATAGATCTCCAGCTCACGCTCCTGTTTTTCGCTCTCCCGGGCCAGCATCTCCTCGTATGACCTGATCCGGGCCCTAGACTTGGCGTGCCGTCCCTTGGGCGACATCCTGATCCATTCCAGCTCCCGCTGCAGGGTCTTGCGGCGCTCGGTCTCCTTTTTCTCCTGGTGGGCGAGGCGTTTCTCTTTTTGTTCCAGCCACGAAGAATAGTTGCCCTTCCACGGGATCCCCTCGCCCCGGTCCAATTCCAGGATCCAGCCGGCCACGTTGTCGAGAAAGTAGCGATCATGGGTCACGGCAATAACCGTGCCGGGATAGCGCTGCAGGTGCTGCTCCAGCCAGGACACGGTTTCAGCGTCCAGATGGTTGGTGGGCTCGTCCAGGAGCAGGATATCCGGTTTCCGCAGGAGAAGCCGGCACAGGGCCACCCGCCGCTTTTCACCGCCGGAGAGCACCTTGACGACCGTATCCCCGTCCGGACAGCGCAGGGCGTCCATGGCCATCTCCAGCCGGGCATCCAGGTCCCAGGCGTCCATGGCATCCAGCTTGTCCTGCACCTGCCCCTGACGCTCGATCAGCGCGTTAATCTCGTCATCAGACATGGGCGCACCAAATTTTTCGTTGATCGCGTTGAACTCGGCCAGCAGGTCAACCGTTTCCTGCACCCCCTCTTCAACTATCTGCCGTACTGTTTTATCCGGGTCCAGGTCCGGTTCCTGCTCCAGCAGGCCGACGGTCAAGTCAGGCGAGATGGAGGTTTTGCCGTTGAACTCGGTATCAACCCCGGCCAGGATACGCAGCAGAGTGGATTTGCCCGAGCCGTTCAAGCCCAGGACCCCGATCTTGGCCCCATAGAAGTAGGAGAGGTTGATATCCTTGAGGATCGGTTTTTTATTATAGAACTTACTCACTCCAATCATGGAGTAGATGATTTTATCCGGTTCGCTGGCCATGGTTTTCCCGTATGCTGATAGTTATGCCGAAACAGAGCGGCCCGGGTTCGGGGCGGCCTGATCACTTAAATGGATGGAAAGGGATTATATAGCAGAGAGGAAAAGAAAAAACACCTGAAAGAGCAACCCTTTCTCGCAATGCAGGGCAGCCCGTCAAAAATATAAAAGGATTACCACTCCACCGGGGCAAAGAAAAAGACAAAACGACCGTCTTCGATATCGACCTTGAGGGTGGCGCCGTGGCTGAGACCGTAGTGGATATAGCCGTCCTTGACGCAATCGCCGGCGCATTCGGTTGTATTGGGAGGTGATTCAAATCACGGTCCCGGTCGTACCAGGACATGAGCATGGAGTCGCCGAGGCGTTCCGCCGCGACCTCCCTGGCGACCGCCATGGCTTCCTGATAGTCAACTATCCCGCCGTCGGGATGCAGTGCCACCTCGTCAACTTCCGGTTTGGACGATGGTATCGGACAATTCTGTTCACTCATAACTCCTCCTCATCAAATCCCACCAACAAGATCATTTTTACCAACAGCATCTGACCAGAAATGAAGATTTTCGTTCGAGGTCAGGTAAGCGCGCCGCGTGACTGGGAGAGATCATGTCCGGGCGGACACTAGTTGCAGCACTTGCCATCCTCTGCAACCGGAAAACCGGACAGGGTAAAACTGGCGCCGCAGCCGCAGGTCGAACCGGCCTTACTGTTGGTCAGCTTGAGACCGCCGCCGATCAACTCATCCGAGAAATCAATAATCAAGCCGTCCAGGTAGCGGCCGCTCTCAGGATCCGAGACCACCCGGATCGCCCCTGAGGTAAAGACCACTGTTTCGCCGTCCTTCATGACGGTGTCAACCCGGGCGTCGTAGGTCAGACCGGCGCAGCCGCCTTCGGTCACCGTTACCCGGAGGAACTCCTCCGGCCCCATCTTTTCCTCCAGTACCTGCCGGGCCCTGTCCTTGACCAGGATGTTCATAGCGTCTTCCTTTCGTCCGTGTTCAATGGTTTTCAGCAGTTCCCCTGCCGGGCCAATGTACCTTATATAGATGATACATTGCGAAGTGACCGTGATTTGTCAAGGCGCATCCGCCTGGCACGACAATCCGTATAATTTACAGGCTTACCCGAATCATCCTCGTGTGGTATTGTTTGCAGGATCAACTCAATTCCACCATCAAAAAAAGGATACGATATGCAGTATGATGAAATAGTTCAATTTCACGGCCACCGCTGTCCCGGTCTGGCCATAGGCTATCGCATGGCCGCCGCCGCCCTGGACGCGCTTTCCTCCCTGCCCTCGGCAGACGAGGAGCTGCTCGCCATCGTCGAAAACGACGCCTGCGGAGTCGACGCGCTGCAGTGCCTGACCGGCTGCACCTTCGGCAAGGGCAACCTCATCTTCCGTGACTACGGCAAACAGGTCTATACCGTCTATTCGCGCCATTCCGGCCGGGGCGTCCGGGTCCTGTTCCACGGCCGGGGCACGCCGGACGAGGTGCGCGGCGACCGGCAAAAAAGAGAACAATGGATCCTGACCGCGCCCCGGGACGAGATCCTCAGCGTGGCAGAGGTCACCATCACCGAGCCGGAGCGGGCCCGGATCCGCAAATCCGTCCTCTGTGACGGCTGCGGCGAGCCGGTCATGGAGTCCCGGATCAGGCAGCAGGGGGCAAAAAAACTCTGCATCCCCTGCGCCGGGGAAACAGCGTAGAAAACTACTCCAGGGCACTGCCCGCCTTAACGCCGACAACCACCCCGGCAAGACTGCCGAAAAAGCTGAGCCAGTAGCCGGTCATCAGACCGAAACGCCCGCCCAGCCACCACCCGAGCCAGCCAAAAACGGTAATGCAGAGAAAGAGTATAATTTTTTTCATGGTTCCGCCTATTGTGGATACCCCGCAGATACCGAATTGTTCGTACGGACGGCGATACCTCTTTGCGTAACGAACTGGTGTCCCTCCATAAATGGTATTTTTGCCCGATCTCTGCGTTGCGAAAAAAATAAGCGCGCATATCAACAGCAACCTCTGGCGAGACGATTCCAGCCTGAATATTGCTTTTACCTGGATCCGTGAGCGTTCACCCGTGGTACAGATGAAAGTGATCGGGCCATGGGGCTATAGTAACCTATGCCCCATGGTTTGATCGCTTTCAGATGGGCCGCGGGTGGGCGCTCTGACGGGCGATGTCGAG
>JAJRTB010000277.1 GCA_024278495.1 Deltaproteobacteria bacterium | reverse complement strand
CCGATGGTGGTGGAGCCGTCCAGGGAAAAGGTGACGGTGCGCGGCGTCATGACCTGGCGGACCGTCCGGCCGCTGAGTTGCAAAATATTGGTGATGACCTGTTCCTGGTCCGCGCCGATGGCGCCGGACCTGCGGCTCACAATGGCGCTGGCCTGGAGCTCGTCCGCCGAGATTCCCGCCCGGCTCGCCGGTTGCGGGATGAGCAGGGTCACCTTGCGGCAGAGCCAGACCAGGGGATACAGAATGAAAATTAACCACTGCAGGGGGCGGGCGATCAGGGGGGCCAGGTTCCGGGCATAGGCGACCCCGATGGTCTTGGGAAGAATTTCCGAGAGCAGCAGGATGGCCAGGGTAAAGATCAGGGAAAACAGGGCCAGATTGTTTTTGCCGAAGATGGCGGCGGCGGCCGCTCCCGCAATCGCGGCCCCGCAGGTATGGGCGATGGTGTTCAGGGTGAGGATGGCGGTGATGGGTTCGTCGATATCGTTTTTCATCCTCTTCAGGATATCCGCGCTGGCCGGTTTCTTCCGGGCCAGGATTTCGATCTGACTGAGACTGAGTGAATAGAGGGCGGCCTCAAAGAGACTGCACAGGGCGGATATGAGTATGGCGACGCTGACGGTACTGATGAGCAGGATGAGCACGGGTGGGTTCTCCTTGGTTGTAACTGATCATTTACGTGGTTTGCAGACAATATCCTCCATGGGTGCTGTCCAGGTTATTGTACTCTTTCCCGCGATGGTGTAAACATGATTCAGACACCAGAATCCGTGAGCGTTCACCCGTGGCGCAGATGTGCCGCGGGCGGGCGCCCTGAGGGGCGGATCCGGGTGAGAAGTCGTCTGGTTGAATGTGTGAACATATATTTCACTTTTTCAACATGTTAGTTGCCAAAGACACAAATTTTCGTCACGGATTCAGGACAGAAAAAAAACAGGGAGATGCCCCATGATCACGTTGACGACCAGCCCGCCTGAAACAGCGCGCGGCGACATGCTTGTCTGGTTTGCCTGGCAGACCGGGAAGAAACGGTGCGGGATCGATTGCGCCCCGGTACGAAAGTTGATTCAGCCCGTCTGGCGGGCAGGGGATTTCACGGGTCGCGGGGAGGAAACCCTGCTGCTCTATCCTGCTTCCGCGGGCCGGGCACGGATCGCTGCCGCCCGGGTTCTGGCGGTCGGCTGCGGCAAGGTGGAAAAGGATCATGACCGGCTGCGTGAACAGCTCCGGACGGCCGCGGGCAGGGCAGCCACCCGGGCCCGCGAGGTAAAGGCCCGCAGGGTCGTTGTCATCCTGCCGGACCGCACTGCCCTGCCCGCGGCCGAGGTGGCCGAGTGCGTCAGTGAAGGGCTGATCCTGGGCAACTATCATTTTTCCGGTCACAGGACGGTGAAAAAGGATGAAGATCCGCCTGTCCGGGTGAAGCGTTTCGTGTTGTGCCGCAATGGCTTGAAGGCCCCGGAGGCGCGCCGTGGAATGGTACGGGGTGAAATCGCGGCAGAGGCGGCCTGTGCGGCCCGTGACATGGCCAATGAACCGGGGAATTACTGGACACCGGCCCGGTTTGGTGATTTTGGCCGCCGCCTGGCCCGCGCGACCAGCCTTACGTGTACAGTGCTGGGGAAGCAGGAACTTAAAAAACTCGGCATGGGCGGTATCCTGGCCGTGAACCAGGGATCGGCCCTGCCGCCCAGGCTGGTTATCCTGGAGTACCGGACCGCAGGGAAGAACCCTACCCTGCTTCTGGTCGGCAAGGGACTGACCTTTGATTCCGGCGGGGTGAGCCTGAAACCGGCCGCCGGAATGGAGGAGATGAAGTATGACATGTGCGGCGGCGCGGCGGTTCTGGCCGCCATGCAGGGGGTGGCCGGGGAGCGGCCGGAGGGGATCAATGTTGTCGGCCTGGTGCCGGCAACCGACAATATGTCCGGCGCGGGCGCGGTCAGGCCCGGTGACGTGATCACCCATTACAACGGCACTACCTCCGAGGTGGTCAATACCGACGCCGAGGGACGGCTCATCCTGGCGGACGCCCTGGCCTACGGCATCAGGCGGTTCAAACCGGATGCGGTCATTGACCTGGCCACCCTGACCGGGGCGGTGATCATCGGCCTGGGACACCACCGGACCGGGCTCATGGCCAATGATGATTCCCTGGCCGATCAGATCATCGCCGCAGGCGCGTCCTGCGGCGAGCCGCTCTGGCGCCTGCCGCTCGGCCCGGAGTACACCAGGCAGCTCAAATCAGAGGTCGCGGATCTCAAAAACGTCGGCGGCCGGGCCGGCGGCACCATCACCGCGGCATGTTACCTGCAGGAGTTTGTCGGCAATACGCCCTGGGCCCACCTCGATATCGCCGGCACGGCCTGGAACTTCACCGATAAACCCTATATCCCGAAAAAGGGCCCGTCCGGCACCGGCGTCCGTACCCTGCTGAACCTTATCAGGCACTGGAACCGTTGATTTTGATCTGATGCAGAGCAGGGCCCGTTTATTGTATCCGCTGACCGTCTGTATCCTGGTCGCGGCAATCCTGGCCGCGTACGGCAATTCGTTCAGGGCGCCTTTTACCTTTGACGACCTGGATAATTTCGTGAACCGTTCATCCATGAAATGGACCGCTCTGAGTCTGGCAAACCTGGAGCGGACCACCAGGGACAATCTCCACAGGAACAGGGTGCTGCCCAATATCAGTTTTGGCCTCAATTACTATTTCGGTCGCGGGGATGTGCGGGGGTATCACCTGGTCAACGTGGTGATCCACATAGCCAACGCTCTGCTCCTCTATGCCCTGTTTATCAGGCTCCTCTCCCTGAATAACACATTGAGCCTTCCCGGCCCGCCGGTTTCCGAGGTTGCCTTTTTCGCTGCCCTGATCTGGGCCCTGCACCCGTTGCAGACCAACGGAGTCACGTACCTGGTTCAGCGGATGACCTCCATGGCGGCTCTGTTTTATCTGGCCTCGCTGCTTGCCTATCTCGCGGCGCGGACAAGCCCGGGAGGGCCGGGCCGGCGGCTTGTTCTGTTCGCGACCGCTTTTTCATGCGGCATTCTGGCCCTGTTGAGCAAGGAAACAAGCGTTCTGCTGCCGTTCATGATCCTGGCCTGTGAACTGTTCTTTCTGCGGCGGGCAGAGGGAGGGGCAGGGCGCGGCCGTCTGGTGACGGGGCTTGTCCTGGCCCTGTTTCTCCTGGGCCTGGCCGCCTGGCTGTACACGGGGCCTGACCTGGTTGAACATCTGCGCCGGGTCTATGAGCAACGCGAGTTTACTCTGGTTGAGCGGCTTCTGACCCAGAGCAGGGTCATCTTTTATTACCTGGGCCTGATTGTCCTGCCCCTGCCGTCCAGGCTGAACCTGAACCATGATTTCCCCCTGTCCCGCGCTCTGACCGATCCGCCCCAGACCCTGTTGGCCCTGGCAGGCATCCTGCTGCTCTGTGTTTTGATTGTCGGTCTGTACCGGAACCACCGTTTGTGGTCTTTTGCCCTGCTCTGGTTCCTGGCGAACCTGTTGCTTGAATCCACCGTTATCCCCCTGGAGATCATCTATGAGCATCGGCTCTATCTGCCCGCTGTCATGTTGTTCGTCGCCGCCACGGCGACGTTGTACCGGTTATGGCGCGGGCGGCAAACCATGCTGCGCCTGGGCCTTTTGTTCTGCGCGGTTCTGCTGGCTGTCGGGACCTGGCAGCGGAACACCGTGTGGGCGGACAACATAACCTTCTGGCAGGACGTGGCCCGCAAATCCCCCCGTCTGACCCGGCCCTACGAGCATCTCAGTTCAGCATATCTTGATGCAAAGAGGGACAGGGAAGCGTATGATATCTGTGCGGCGGCGCTCCGTCACCAGGTGAGTTCGGTCCATATTTACAACAACTGGGGCAAGGCGGCCGTTAACCTGGGCCGCGTCGACGAGGGCGTGCGTCTGCTGGAGGTGGCCGTCCGGCTCGATCCCTCAAACGGCGAGAGTCATTATAACCTTGGTGTCGCCTACGGAATGCAGGGGCGAAGCAGGGAGGCCCGCCGGGAAATGATCCTGGGGATGCGGTTGATGGGGGAGTTCAGGTCCAGCGCCGGCCAACGATAGCTCTGCACGTTACAACGCTGAACCGTCGGTTTCGTGACTTATGACGAAACCGGCAATCATGGAAAAAACAGAACCAGAGAAGAGGAGAGTTATGGCAAAACGTTCCGGAATTACCATCAGCAGGCAGATCATGGACAGCCAGCGCCTTCATCCCGAGGCAACGGGTGATCTGACCGGCCTGCTCAGCGAGTTGATCGTGGCGGCCAAAATCATCAGCGCCGAGGTCAACATGGCCGGCCTGGCCGATATCCTCGGTCAATCCGGCAGCACCAATATCCAGGGCGAGGTGGTCCAGAAACTCGATGAGTTCGCCAATGCCACGATCAAACGGCGCATGGAACAGTGCGGCTATATCTGTATCATGGCCTCTGAGGAAGACGACGGCGTCATCCCGGTCCTTGAGGGCTACGAGGGCAAGTATGCCCTGGCCTTCGATCCCCTGGACGGTTCCTCCAATATCGATGTCAACGTCAGCATCGGCACTATCTTTTCCATCCACCGCAAGAGATCGGCCGGGGCTTCCGGCGACGAGTCCGATCTGCTCCAGAAGGGCGCGGATCAGGTGGCGGCCGGCTATATCATTTACGGGTCCAGCACCATGCTGGTCTATACCACCGGCGAGGGCGTGCACGGCTTTACCCTGGATCCGAGCGTGGGCGAGTTTTTTCTTTCCCATCCTGATATCCGGATTCCGGAGCGCGCAAGGTACTACAGCGTCAACGAGGCCTATACCAACTACTGGTTTGAGCCCACCCGCCGTTATATAGACTATCTGAAAGAGATCGATCCTGATTCGGGCCGGCCTTACAGCCTGCGCTATATCGGTTCCCTGGTCGCCGACTTTCACCGCAACCTGATCTCCGGCGGCATCTTTCTCTATCCCAGGGACAGCAAGAGCACGGACAAGCCGGACGGCAAGCTGCGTCTCCTCTATGAGGCCGCGCCCATGGCCATGATAGTGCGGGAAGCGGGAGGGCTGGCCATTACCGACGACGGCCGGGATATTCTGGAAATAGAGCCGGCCGGTCTGCACCAGCGGGTGCCGCTGATTATCGGCAGCCGCGCCGACGTGGAAACGGCCCGCCGTTTTCTGACCGGGTAAGGAGGGCTGAGTAATGAGCGCATTTTTTTCCGTTACCCGGGCATCAGGTAACGACAGGAGTTTCGTTGTCCTGGCCGCAGCATTCTGCTGCCTTATGTCCCTGGTCGTTCCGCTTCGGGCAAACGCCCTGACAACCTCCGAGGGGTTGAGCGGCAAGGACGTCAGGCATCAGTGGCACGGTGATTACGAGGAGATGACCCGGAACAGGGTAATCCGTGCCCTGGTTCCCTATAGCAAGACCTTTTATTTTCTGGACGGGGCCCGGCAGCGCGGTCTGACCTATGAACTGCTGCAGGAGTTTGAGAAGTTCGTCAACAAACGGGAGAAGAGCGGAGCCCTCAGGATCCGAGTGCTGGTCATCCCGACGTCCCGGGACCGGTTGTTTGCCGACCTGCAGGCGGGTATCGGTGATATCGCGGCGGGTAATCTGACCATCACCCGCGCCCGTTCAAAGCTGGTGGACTTTTCTGATCCGTTTGCCCGGAACATTGACGAAATCGTCGTCACCGGAAAAAATGAGCCCCCGCCGTCAAATCTTTTTGATCTCTCCGGCCGCGAGGTGTTTGTCCGGAGATCGTCCAGTTATTACGAAAGCCTGACGGAACTGAACCGGGGTCTTGCCCGGATGGGGCGGGAACCGGCGCGGATCAGGGAGGCGGCCGAGTATCTCGAGGACGAAGATATTCTGGAGTTGGTTAACGTCGGCGTGGTGCCGGCCATGATAATCGACGCCCACAAGGGTCGTTTCTGGGCCGGCGTCTTTCAAAACATCAGGCTGTACCCCGATATCAAGGTCAATACCGGCGGCGAGATCGCCTGGGCCATAAGAAAGAACAGCCCCGGCCTGAAGTCTGTCATAAACGAGTTTGTCAAAAAACATAAAAAAGGGACCCTGATCGGCAACATCCTGATCAAGCGGTACCTGAAGAACACCGATTATGTGAAGAACAGTGTTTCCGGGACGGAACTGCAAAAATTCAAACAGGTCGTCGGCCTGTTTCGCAAGTACGGCGGCCGGTATGATTTTGACTGGCTCATGCTGGGGGCCCTGGCCTACCAGGAGTCGCAGCTGGACCATTCCCGGCGGAGCCGGGCCGGGGCGATCGGCATCATGCAGGTCTTGCCCTCGACCGCGGCCGATCCCAACGTGGGCATCCCTGATATCGGGAATCTTGAAAAGAACATCCACGCCGGCACCAAGTATCTGCGTTTCATGATAAACCGCTACTTTGCAGGCGAACAGATGGACAGTCTCAACAAGGGGCTCTTCGCCTTTGCCTCCTACAACGCAGGCCCGGGCAGGATTGCCAGGCTGCGAAAACTGGCGGTCCGGGAGGGTCTGGATCCGAACGTCTGGTTTAACAACGTCGAGATCATGGCGGCCAGACATATCGGCCGGGAGACCGTACAGTACGTTGCCAATATCTATAAGTACTACGTGGCCTACAAGCTGATGGTGGAAAGGGGGCTGCTCCGGCCGGACAAACAGGGAACAACCCCATAGGCTGCTTCCTGCCGCCGGCCTGCCGCACCCGGTCACCGGCTGAACGACAGGTCGTTCAGCTCTTCTATCTTGGCAATGATTTGTTCCGGGGGCAGGGGGCGGCTCAGGAAGTATCCCTGGACCATCTCGCAGTCCAGCTCGACCAGTTTGTCAAGCGCCTCCCTGGTTTCAACCCCTTCGGCCACGGTGGAGAGGTTCATGTTGCGGGCCAGGCTGAGCGAGGTGCGGACGATGGCCAGGTCGTTCACGTCGGTGGCCATGTCCGTGACAAAGGACTTGTCGATTTTCAGCTCACAGCCCGGCAGCCGCTTGAGCAGGGCCAGGGAGGAGTAGCCGGTGCCGAAATCGTCAATGGCGAACCGCATGCCCATGTCGCTTAAGTTTTGAATAATCCTGAAGGCCAGCTCCGGTTCTGCCATCATGCTGCTCTCGGTTATTTCCAGGATTACAAGACTCGGGTCTATCCGCCATGTGTCAATCAGTTCCGAGATTTTGCCGGGCAGGTCCAGGTCATGGAGCAGCTTGGTGGACAGGTTGACGGAGACGGGCAGGCGCAGGTCATGCTCCCGCCACCGGGAGATCTGCGCAAACACCTCGCCAAAAACCAGGTAGGTCATCTCCCTGATAAGACCTGTTCTTTCGGCCACCGGGATAAAGACGTCAGGCATGACCAGGCCCTCGTGACCGGGCCGGGCCCAGCGGGCCAGGGCCTCTACTCCGCAGACCTTCCGGTCGCGGATGGAGTACTTGGGCTGGTAGTGGATGAGGATCTGCTCTTTTTGTATGGCCTCGCGCAGTTCCACCGTGAGCAGCAGCCGTTCCATGCTGTGTTCGTCATGGTCGGCACTGTACACGGCAAAGTTGGTATTGCCCGCCTTCTTGGCGCCATACAGGGCCACGTCGGCCCGTTGCAGCAGGGTGTCGCTGTCCCTGCCGTCCTCCGGATAGACGGCGATGCCGATGGAGACATCGATGCTGAGCCGGCTGCCCTCCACCTGGAACGGTTCCTCCATGCTCCGTGAGATCTTTTCGGAAATATTGATGGCCTGTTCCAGGTCGACCCCGGGCAGGACCACGGCAAACTCGTCGCCGCCGAAGCGGGCGATGGTGTCTGAGTTGCGGACGCTCTTCCAGAGGCGCGGGGCGATCATCTGCAGGAGATAATCGCCGTAGAAATGCCCCAGGGTATCGTTGATTTCCTTGAACCTGTTCAGGTCCATGAGCATGATGGTGATGGGTTCGTTGTTCCGCCGGGCCTGGCGCATGGCATGGTCGATGCGCTCGTACAGCAGGAGCCGGTTGGGCAGTCCGGTCAGCTCGTCGTGCAGGGCGCGATGCCGCTCGGTGTCGGCGATTTCCCTGATGGTCTCAAGGGTGCGCAGGCTGAGACGCACCACCAGGATGACAAAAAATCCGCCGCCGGCCAGGATTATCGAGACCAGCAGGTCATTGACGCCCGGAGCTGAGCGGAAAAGAGTGATGAGGTACGAGAGATACCCGGGGAGAAACAGCAGGATCAGGGCGCCAAGCCAGCGCCAGGCCCGGCGATGCCTGCTTTCCAGGCGGCAGATCTTCCAGGCCGGAACCAGGGCCAGGGCGAGAGAGGCCGTGCCCGCGGCGAGGAGCAAAAGTGAAAGAGACCTGATAAGCATGTGTTGTGCGTTGAAGCGGTACGCTAGTATTTTTGGCCGGCCAGGGGGCCCGTATGGCCCGGCCTGATGCGATCTGTACGGATAATCTGCGCAAATAGAATCATAGAATTGACAAAATGAAAAGAAAATAACACCTGAATCCGTGACGAAAATTCGCGGCTTTGACAACTAACGTATTGAAAAAGTGAAATATTTGTTCTCTCATTCAATCAGACGAGTTCTCACTCGACATCGCCCGTCAGAGCGCCCACCCGCGGCCCATCTGAAAGCGAT
>JAJRTB010000019.1 GCA_024278495.1 Deltaproteobacteria bacterium | reverse complement strand
GCCTGGCATCTTGGCTTGCCGCTGCTCCTGAAGGGGCCGACCGGTTGCGGCAAGACACGGTTCATGCAGTATTTGGCCTGGAAGTTGAAACGGCCGCTGGTTACGGTCTCCTGTCACGATGACCTGTCCACGTCAGATCTTGTGGGCCGTTACCTGATCAGGGCCGGTGAGGCCGTTTGGACGGACGGCCCGCTGACCATGGCGGTGCGGGCCGGCGCCATCTGTTATCTTGATGAGATTGTCGAGGCGCGCAAGGATACCACCGTGGTGATCCATCCTCTGGCTGACGATCGGCGCGAGCTGCCCATTGAGAAAAAGGGCGAACTGCTGGTGGCGCCGCCTGAGTTTATGTTGGCTGTCTCCTATAATCCCGGCTACCAGAGTGTGCTCAAGGATCTCAAGCCCTCGACCCGCCAGCGTTTTGTCGCCCTGGCCTTCGAGTATCCCGCGGCTGAAGATGAGGCCGCTATCGTTGCCCGGGAGGGCGGGGTGGATATGGAGTCGGCCAGGCGCCTGGTTCGTCTCGGCGTGATGACCCGGGGACTCAAGGATTCGGGCCTGGCCGAGGGGGCCAGCACCAGGCTGTTGATCCAGGCGGCCCGACTGCACGGCCGGGGTATCGATATCCCCACGGCCTGTCATTTTGGCATCACCGAGGCATTGACCGATGATGCCGAACTGCTTGTGGCCATAGACGAGATGGTCGCCTCGGTATTCTGAGGGAGGATGGACCATGCCGGACACGTCTGTTCTGGAGCCCCTGAAGGAGCGGTTTCTGGCGCTGATCGCGCCGGATATGCCCAATGAGTGGGATCTGGACGAGGCGGTTGCCGACCTGGCAACCATGGAGCGGGACCAGCGCGGCGCCGTTCTGGACCACGTTGGGGCGATCTGGCCGGTCAGCCACTCTCTTTGCTTTGATTACCTGCATCTTGCCTCCGCGGCCCTGAAGTGCATTACGCCTGACCAGCTTTCCGAGTGGGTTAACAGGACCCTGGATCAGTATGAGAAAAACGGGCTGCGCGCGGCCCAGCGTTACATGGCGGACGTGGAAGCCAACTTCCTCTGTAGTCTGCGCGGCGAGTCCGGCCTGCGTTTTGGTGAGGTGTCCGGCCGCCTGTTGCCCTATCTGCGCGGCTTGAGCGGCCGTGCTCTGGACCTGGCCCCGGCCGATACGGTTTCCACGGATACCACCACGGTTTTTGTGCCCCGGGAGATGAGCCTGTCCCGCCATAACGAAGACAACTTTTTTGTGTACAAGCTGATAATCACGTTCCAGTGGGCCTGTATTGACGGTTCCACTTTTACGGTCTGTCCGGACAGGGGAGACGATGTTTCCGGGAAGCTGTGGCTGCAGGAATTTCTGGCCGGTTTTGAAGATCCGGTCCGGGCCGCTGATATCTATTTTTTTCTGGAGACCGTGCGTCTCTGCCGTGTCCTGGAGCGGGAACTGCCCGGGTTGATGCGTGGCATGGGTGATGCGTTTCGCAGGGGCGTGCTCGCTGAACCGGCAGGCGCCGGTGGCAGTGACAGGTTGGTCCGTCTCAGGCACGCGTGGCTGCGGGATCTGCTGGAAAAAGAAGAGGGTGGCATGGCCTCCCTGGCGGAACAGCTCCTGGTGTTTCGGAGCGAGGCGGATTCCGCCCTGGACTCGGTTGGGGCGACCAGGGAGATGTATCCGGTACTGGCCGGATCCGGAGAGCCGGCCTTACCCCTGGTTCCGCTTCTCTACCAGGGCAGGATGGATCTTGAGGCGGTCCGCGCGGCCCGGGCAAGGCGGATATCCGGACTGAAGGAACAGTTTGTTCAGGCCCTGGCCACAAGGATCCTTGAACACGGCCGGAAAAACAGGGAAGACACGGAGCCGGATTCCGGCGGTGGTTCCTCCTTGTCCGCCGCGATTCAGGAGCCTGGCGTTGCCATGGTGTTCAGACCTGCTGCCGGGGCCGGGCAGGAAAAACAGGCGGATGCTGTTTCAACCCTGGTTGTGACCATCGACAACGAGGAGGTTGAGGCCGGGGCCGGGCTTGAGCAGGCTGCCCGCGATATTGTCAGTGAACTTGGTTTTCTTCCTGAACAATACATTAGCAGTGGCGCCGGCCGTGCCGGGCAGGGCTACGCTGGTTTTCAGGCGGAAGGAGTATCCGGGGGGACAGCGCTTGACGCGCCGATTACCTATCCCGAGTGGGATTACCGCCGGGGTGACTTCCGGAAGAACTGGTGTTCCCTGCTGGAAAAGGAGGTTCCACTTGTCCGCTCCGATTTTCTGGAGCAGACCCTGGTTGGGTATCGCGGCCTGATTGTCCGGCTGCGGCACCAGTTTGAGCTGATGCGGACCAGGGAGCGTTTTGTCCGGCGACAACGCGATGGAAATGACATTGATCTTGACGCCCTTGTCGAGTCGCTGGCCGACACACGGGCCGGCCTGCCGCCCTCGGACCGGCTCTTTGTCCGGCTTTTGCGCGATGAGCGTGATATAGCGGTTCTGTTTCTTGTGGATATGTCCAACTCCACCCAGGGGTGGGTGATGCGGGTTATCAAGGAGTCGCTTATCATGTTCTGCGAGGCCCTGGAGGCAGTGGGCGACCGGTTCGGTATCTACGGTTTTTCCGGGATGCGGCGGTTGCGCAGTGAGTTTTTTCACCTGAAACACCTGGATGAGCCCTATGACGACGCGGTAAAGATGCGCCTTGCCAGTATCGCGCCCCGGGAATATACCCGGATGGGCCCGGCCGTGCGCCACGCCCGCACCATACTTGGCCGGGTCGAGGCCCGGGCCCGGCTGCTGATAGTCCTGTCAGACGGAAAGCCCGAGGATTACGACGACTACAAGGGCGAATACGCCATTGAGGATACCCGTCACGCCCTGCTCGAGGGCCGGGCCGAGGGCATTCACTCCTTCTGTATCACCATTGACCGGCAGGCCCATGACTACATGGCGCACATGTTCGGCGAACGCAACTACATTCTGATCGACGATGCCGCCAGGCTTCCGCTCAAAATTCCCGAGATATACAGCGTTCTCACCCGCTAGCCCGCATATTTCACAAGCGGCCTGCTGCAAAGTCTGAACGCGCCGACCTTGGTGAAATATCCGGGCTGGCAAAGGGGGCAACAAAAGGGTCAAGACATGACCCTTTTAGTTGAAGGTGTAGTTGAGGGCTTTGATCTTGAGTTGTTGCCGTCGGCGGATGAGCTTGAAGCTGATGGTACCGTGGTGGGTGCGGGTGCGGTTGTCGTTGTAGGTATAGGAGACGGTGAAGGCGCCTTTGGCCAGGATGGTTCCGTTGTCGCCGGATTGCCAGTTGATGTCGGCTATGACGAGATTGATGGCGCGGGTGTGGGTGAACAGGGAACGGTACTGTGCAATGACCGTGCTCAGGGGTTCGCCGTTTTCCGTGGCCTGGTCGGCAAAGAGGTTCAGGAAGGGTGTGAGGTCGCGGCGGCTGTAGAGGATGGAAAATTCCCTGACCAGGGTGGATATCTCCAGGCTGGTGTTGATGGCGGAGATTTTGCGGGCATGGGCCTGTTGTCCGGCGTCTGTCTGCCCGGGAGGTTTCTCCGGCACTGAAGCGGTCATTTTTCGGCTGGAGGCCTGCGCCGCTGTGGCTGCCGGGACGGCGGGCCTGACGTCTTCAGGGCGGATCAGGTCGGGAACGGGCGCGGGTCGGGTCGGCCGGATTGTTGTTGCCGTTTCCACCGGCCTGTTCCGGGGCGTTTTCCCTGTAACGCCGCCGTAAGAAAGGGCCTGGGCTGTTGGCTCTCCTTCCGGCGGTATGTCAGGGGACGGGGCGGGATTATCCGTTGCCGCGCGCACCAGCGCCTCTGCCAGGGATGTGGTTTGCGTCGCGGGGGTTGCCGGTTCCGGCGCCCGGGTGTCGTAGAGCCGCATCTGTTGTATGCGGCCCGCGTTGACCCGCTCATGGTATTGTGCCGTGAGAAAGATACTGGCCCACGCCAGGACGGTAATGGTGATACCCAGGCCGATGAAAAACATACGCCCGCCCGGGCGCCTGTCGTTCCTGCTGGTGTTTCGGCGGGTATTTCTCCATGCTTTTGGTTCGGTTGTGGCATGGTTTGCGGCGCCGGCCATGATGGCGTGGTAGGCGCCGGCGATTTCCATGAAACGCCGGGCCCCTCTGTCCGCGTTCTTTTGTTTGTCCGGATGGTGTTTCTTGGACAGGGTGCGAAAGGCGTGCTTCACCTCCTTCCTTGACGCGCCCTGTTCCAGGCCAAGGATCGCATAATGATCGCCCCCGGCGTCGTGAAACCGGTTGAGCGCCAGCAGGACCTTGCGCAGTTCGCTGAACAGTTCACCGGGCAGCAGGCCCCGGGCCGAGCAGAGGGCGTCCGCCTCCCGGACCAGTGGCGCGCCCGGGTCCCGGTCGTACTGATCCATAAGCTCACGGCAGAAGGACAGCAGGTTGTCGGTTCCGGCCACGAAAAAGATCAGCTCCTCGGTTGTCGCGCAATCGGCAAAACCGTTGACAAGCTGTTTGACACTGTTGTTCGGGGACATTACCGGCGCCTACTGAACCATGAGTTGTTGTATCTGTATTTTAACGGGGCCGGTGGATTTCGGAGTCGGGACAGGCATTGTCTGTTCTGTTTCCGCCGGAGCTGTTTCCG
>JAJRTB010000276.1 GCA_024278495.1 Deltaproteobacteria bacterium | reverse complement strand
GCAGAGTTCCCTGATTTCCTGCCAGGTGGTGACGGTGGGAAAATTGTGCCGGCCGTGGTTCCAGGGCTGGGCAAAAACAATGGGATGAATACCGGCGGAGTGCAACTGACGGCAGGTCTCGACCCGGTCATCAACAAAACACTCAAGGTTGTGCTCCCGGATATAGCGGGGTTTGTCATCATGTTCGCCCATGGCCACGATACGGATATTGGCGCTCACATCCAGGGGCATGACCGTCTCCAACCAGTCCCGGACCGGTTCCGGGTACGGCCGTGCCGTCACCAGGGTAACAGGGGCGCTGGCGGTCAGTTCCCCCAGAACCTCGACCGCCCCGGGCATAGGCTGCAGCCCGACACCGACCGAGTCCAGCAGGATCCGGGTAAAAACCGCCTCCACCACCTTCGGATCCATATCAAGACACCGCTCCACCTCAAAATGGGTGATGTCCTCCAGCCTGAACGAACAGTGATTGTATTCCTCGCAACACAGACGGAGAAAGGCCTCGGCCGTATCCGCGACCACCCCGTCAAAATCAAACCCCAGCCGGCCGGGATCAACCCTGGTCATAGTGCCCCCCGTTGCCCTCGCCATACCCTGCTTCAATGGCCCGCACCCTGTCAACAAGTTCCCGGTTCACCGGCGTCGGAATTCCAAGGGAGTTCCCTTTCTCCACTATGGCGCCGTTTATGGCGCCTATCTCCGTACGCCGTCTGTTCCGCACATCCTGCAACATGGAGGAAATATTGTTGCCGGTTGTCTCGCAGACCCGCAGAGTAACGGCCACCGGATCCTCAGCCACCATGATATTCCCGGCCCGGGCCACCAGCTCAGCCTCGCGCACGGCCTGCACCATGATCTGCCTGGTACTTTCCGAACCAAGCAGTTCTCCGTTACGGCAATTGTGGATAGCGGTCAGGGCATTGATGCCCACGTTGACAAAAAGCTTGGCCCAGACATACTTGAGCGGCTCTGTTGTGACACGGGTTTCAAAACCTGCCCGGTTCAGCAGGGCCGCGACCCGGTCAAGGAGATCAACCGCCGCGGGATCAGCCGAGCCCGGCAGGCCCAGCCGGGTTATCCCGAAGCCGCCGTGCCGGACGTGCCCGGGTTTGGCAAGATTTGCCCCCTCCGAGGTAATACCAACGCCATGGTGACCGGAAAGGATAGATAACGTTTTGAAGTGGCCTATGCCGTTCTGCATGGCCAGGACAAGGGTGCCGGGAGTGACGAAAGGCCTGATACGGTCCAGGGCGGCGGCCAGAACGGTTGATTTGACGCAGAGAAAAATGACATCCGCCGCCGCGCAGATCGCCGGGTCGGCGGTTACATCGGGAAAGCAACGAACCTGTCCTTCCCGGTCTTCCAGGAGCAGGCCGTGTTGTTGAAGAAATCCGGCCCGGGCGGGGCGGTAATCGAGCAGGCAGAGAGAATCGTCATTGCCGGTTCCGGGACGACCCTTTCCCGGCAGGGAAAGGGTCGTCCGGGCCGTCAGCAGGGAACCAAGGGCGCCTGGACCGACAATGACAATCCGCACAATTCACATCAGTGCCGGATCACTGAATCTCGGCATCCTCAATGATGACATCATACCGGTACCCAGCACCGAAATCCTTGTCAGCCACCAGGGTTCCTTCAACAACAACAACGGAATCCTTTTCCGGCTCGGCCATGGTGGTCACAACCAGATCGTGGGTATTGTCCGAAGCGTTACCGGTACCGTCCTGGATATGGACCCAGTTCTTGCCCATGATCATCATGGAAACCTTCATCACCTTACCCCTGATTTTGACCTTCTGGCCGTTCAAATCATTTCTCCTGGCATACACCTCGCCGACCGTATACGCATTTTCCCCTTCAGCCTTGTCAACCTTGACATCGGCGGACGCAACCACGGCAGCCTTGCTGCCGCCGGAAGAAGCCATGTCACTGCCCATGGCGGTACCGGGGATAACATTCCTGCTTTCCTGCATCATGGCGTCGTTAAAGCTTTCGCCCGCTGCCGCGGAGGAAGCAGCGCCTTCGGCAACCGGGCCGCGGGAAAAAATAACACTTTCAAAGGTACGACCCAGGGCCTTTGATTCAAGGTTGGTCATCTCCATGCCGGGGGCCAGGGAAACTTCCTGACCGACCTCAAGGGTTGTGGCAGGGATCGCAACCCACTGCTCACCAGCGCCGGTATCTACCTTGACATAGGTGTACTCACCGGCATCGGCTGTCTCCACGACCTTACCGGTAATGGCAATCGCGGCGGGAGCGGCCGGCGCCGGGGTCGTTTCAACAACCGCCGGGGCCTGCGAAGTTGCCGGGCCGGACACCTCTTCATTGTTGGACTTGCAACCTGCAGCCGCCAAGAGAAGCAAAGCTGCTCCTGAAATCAGAAATCGTGAACGCATCATTGTATCACTCCCTTATAAAACATAGTAAAGAACCAACCAGTAACCGGACCGTGTACACCTCATCCCGCAGGCTGAGGGGAGGGCCTGTTTTGACCTGCGTAATCCAGACAGGTACATCTTTT
>JAJRTB010000275.1 GCA_024278495.1 Deltaproteobacteria bacterium | reverse complement strand
GGGCAGTGGGGATGGGTTTCCGGGGTGAACGGGCAGTGGGGACATTGATGAAAGCCCAGTTCGGTCCAGTAAGGCGGCTCTTCGGACGGTTGATAGGTGCCCACCAGGGTTTCAGGGTCCAGGTGGACATCTAAAACATCGGTATCCCTGTTGCTCAGGGTAAAACAGTACCGGATTTTGATTGCTTCTATCTGCGCCACAGGTGAACGTTCACGGATTCAGGGGTTTATTATAACTGAAAATTATATAATCTTATAGGAAAGAGATGGAGAAAACAAGGGTAAACAGGAAGAACGCACTGTTGCCGGGCATGCCCGCCAAGAGGCGGGAGAGGGAGAAAGATTTGACCGGTCGGGGGCGGATATGGTACTTCTCTGCAACCATTGTTGACAGACCGCGCGGGTCATTGGGAACCGGATCCGGGCCCGCGGCATTGAAGCTGAAAATCCGGCGCTGGAGACGGTTGACGTCGTATGGAGCGTATTCTGCCCTTTTTCATTCTGCTGGCTGCCGGGAACATCATGCGGCGGCTGCCGATATTTCCCGCGGAAACAGACCGCAGTCTCAACCTGTATGTCATCTATGTGGCCCTGCCCGCCCTGGTCCTGGTTCAGGTCCCCAGGCTTGCCTTGTCGAGCGATCTCCTGGTGCCGGTACTCATGCCGTGGGCCGTGGTTGTCTTCTCCGGTCTGCTTGTCGCCCTGGTCTGCCGGGTGTTTCACTGGAGCCGGGAGGTGACCGGAGCGCTTCTGCTCATGGTGCCGCTCGGCAACACCTCTTTTCTGGGGATTCCCATGGTCGAGCAGTTTTTCGGCACAGACGGCGTGCCCTATGCCATTTTGTATGACCAGTTCGGATCCTTTCTCGCTCTCTCCACCTACGGAACCCTGATTCTGGCCCTGTACGGTGGGAGTGAAACGCCGTCGCCTGGTCAGGTCGTCCGGAAGATACTTCTGTTTCCGCCGTTTATTGCCCTTGCCCTTGCCCTGAGCCTGCATGGAACGGATTTTCCCGCCTGGCTTGACCGGGTACTGTCCATGACCGCCGCTTCCCTGGTACCGGTGGTCCTGGTGGCTATCGGCTTCCAGGTCCGGCTTCGGATGCCGGCAAGTGAGCTGCTGCCCTTTGGCGTCGGCCTGTCCATCCGGTTGCTGATCACCCCCCTGGTTTTTGCCGCGGCCTGTTTTTCCCTGGGCATGAGCGGCCCGGCCCTGCAGGTTTCCCTCTTTGAAACCGCCATGCCGCCGATGGTGACCGCCGGGGCCCTGGCCTCTATTGCCGGGCTCAAGCCCAGGCTGACTTCGGCTCTGGTGGGCTTCGGGATCCTTGCTTCCTTTGTGACCCTGCCGTTTATCTACCAGTGGATTACGCCGTAAGGGATTTCCGAAATACCTGGATCCGTGGCGGATATTTGTGGCCTGACACCCATGCAGGCCCCGCGGCCCATCTGAAAGCGATCAGACAAATCATGGGGCATAGCCTACTATTATAGCCCCACGGTTTGATCATGTTCATCTGCACCACGGGTGATCATTCGCGGATCCGGGAAACAGTTATCCGCGTTGCCCCGCGAGGCTCGATGGGGTACAGTTACATCAGGGATCTCCCGAGCAGGCAAGGATAAAACATGGATGTCATCACCACCCATCTGAACGCGGATTTTGACGCGCTGGCCGCCATGGTCGCCGCCAAAAAGCTGTATCCTGACGCGGAAATGGTCTTTGCCGGCTCCCAGGAAAAGGTGGTGCGGGAATTCCTGTCCCAGGAGTTCAAAAACATCTACAGTTTCAAGCGGCTCAAGGATATTGCTCTGGATCAGGTCAGTCGCCTGATCGTGGTCGATACCAGGCAGGCCGGGCGGATCGGCGGCCTGCGGGCCTGCCTTGATAATCCGGGGCTGGAAATTCATCTCTACGATCATCATCCCGACACGGCCGGTGATATACGGGGCGACCTGGAGGTGGTTGAGCCGTTCGGCTCGACCGCGACCGTCTTTGTCCGGCTCTTTCGCGAAAAAAATATCTCCCTTGCCCCGGACGAGGCCACCCTGCTGGCGTTGGGGGTGTATGAGGATACCGGCTCTTTTCTGCACGCCACCACCACGGTCGCGGACCTGCAGGCGGCGTCCTGGTTGCTTGAGCAGGGCGCCAACCTGGACATCGTCGGCCAGTTTGTTTCCCGGGAACTCTCCACCAGGCAGGTCGGTCTGCTTGGCAACCTGCTGAAAAACGCGACCACCTACTCCATTCAGTCGGTTGATATTGTCATCACCAAGCTGACCCTGCCCGAGTACATGGACGGTTTTGCCGTCATTCTCCACCGTCTCATGGTAATGGAGAACCTGGATGTGCTGTTTGGCCTGATCTGTATGGGGGAACGGACCTATCTGATCGCCCGCAGCAGGGTGCCCGAGGTCAATGTCGGCATTATTGCCCGGGATTTCGGCGGCGGCGGGCACGCGTCGGCCGCGTCGGCAACCATCAGGGATATGACCCTGTTCGAGGCCGAGGAAAAGCTGGTGCACCTGCTGCACAGGTATGTCCGGCCCCGGGCCATTGCCGCCGAGATCATGTCGTCACCGGTCATAACCGTGAGTCCGGATGTGTCGATCAACCAGGCCAACGAGCTGTTGACCCGGTATAACATCACGGTTCTGCCCGTGGTGGAAGAAGCGGGGCCGGACGGGGAGTCATCCGGTCCGCCCGCCATTCTGGGGATGATTTCCCGGCGGGTGGTTGAAAAGGCAAAGTTTCACAAGCTGGGTGATCTGCCGGTGGGCGAATATATGACGACCGAGATCGCGACCCTGCCGTCCACCGCCACTCTGGCGGATATCCAGGAGCTGATCATCGGCCACCGGCAGCGGTTGATTCCGGTGGTGGACCAGGACCGGATCCTCGGGGTGATCACCCGGACCGACCTGCTCAACCTTCTGGTCAGTGACCCTGCCCACCTGCCCCGTGATCTGCTGCACGAGGAGGAGCAGCCCTCCACGGCCCGGACCCGTAACCTGTCCAGCCGGCTGAGCGAGCAGCTTGACAGGGAGATCATGGTCCTGCTGCAGAAGATCGGTGAAGTGGCTGAGCAACTGGGTTTTCATGCCTATGTGGTGGGTGGCTTTGTCCGGGATCTGCTGCTGCATATCAGAAACCTGGATCTGGACATTGTCATCGAGGGTGACGGCATCGAGTTTGCCCGGAAACTTGCCGGCGAGCTGAACGCCTCGGTCCGGACCCATGTCAAGTTCGGCACCGCCACCGTGATTCTGGCCGACGGTTTGCGCCTCGACGTGGCCACGGCCCGGCTGGAGTATTACGAGTACCCGGCCGCCATTCCAACGGTGGAACTCTCTTCGCTCAAGCTTGACCTGTATCGCCGTGATTTCACCATCAACGCCATGGCCATCCACCTCAACCCGGAACGGTTCGGCACCCTGGTTGACTTTTTCAACAGCCAGAACGATCTCAAGCGGCAGCGGATAAGTGTTCTGCACAACCTGAGTTTTGTCGAGGATCCCACCCGGATCCTGCGGGCGATTCGTTTTGAGCAGCGGCTGGATTTCCGGATCACCCGCCATACCGAAAAGCTGCTCAAAAACGCGGTGCGGATGAAACTGTTTGACCGGTTTTTCGCGCCCCGTTTTTTCAGCGAGCTGCGCCAGATCCTGTCCGAGGACAATCCCATCCCCGCCCTCAGGAGGATGGCGGCCCTTGATCTGTTTCAGTTCCTCTGGCCGGACCTCAAGCCAAACCTCAAGATTGACCGCCGTTTTCTTCATGTTCTGGCCCAGGCCAACCGGGCCGTGTCCTGGTTCAAGCTGCTCTACCTGGACGAACCGTTTGAGCAGTGGATGGTGTATCTGCTGGGGATCATGAGCCGCTCCGGGATGCGGGAACTGCGGAACTTCTGCGACCGCTTCGAGCTGTCGGAAAAACTGCGCAGGAAACTGCTTCGCCTGAAAAGCGAGGGGGACCGGATTGCCCAGGATATGCTGCGGCGGCCCTATATGAAACCCAGTGAAATCTACTGGCTCCTGCACGACCTGGATACGGAAGGGCTGCTCTACCTGATGTCAATCGCCCGGAAAAAACACATCCAGAAGGCCGTGTCCCTGTATGTGACCCGCCTGGAGGGTGAGCAACCCCTGCTCAGGGGAGAGGATCTCAAGAAGCTTGGCTACCGGCCCGGGCCCGGTTTCAAGACCATGCTCAACCACGTGGTCGAGGGCCAGCTTAACGGAGAGATCAGTACCCGGGAGGAGGCGATCCGTTTCATTCAGGAGCAGTACCCGGATACGGGTGGAGAGAGGTGACCATGATACGTGTCGCTTGCAACCTGAAACAGCCGGTTCGCGTTTTTGTGTTCCTGTTCCCGGCGCTGTTTTGGATAACATTGAGCTTCGGGGAACCATGCGTTAAGGAGGACTTTGCCACCCTGGACAACTGGGAGCCGGTTCTCTTCCCCAAGATCGAGAACCACACAACCTATGAGATTGAGGGGCGGGAAACCGGTTCGGTCCTGAAGACCCGGAGCAGCGGGTCAGCCTCGGGTATCCGCTACCGGGACGAGTTTGACGTCTATGATTGCCCGCGCCTCAGGTGGCGCTGGCGGGTGGAGAACGTGTACAGGGGTGGGGACGCCCGGCGCAAGTCCGGCGACGACTATCCCCTCCAGGTTTACATCATGTTCAAATACGACCCTGACCGGGCCTCTTTCGGGGAAAGCATGACCTATGGCCTTGCCAAACTGGTTTATGGTGCATATCCTCCCCATAGCAGTCTCAAGTATATCTGGGCCAGCAGGACCCATGAGCGAAAAGTATATCCCAGCGCCTACACCGACAGGGTCAGGATGATCATCATGCGCTCCGGTGCGGCCGAAGTCGGGACCTGGCTGGAGGAAGATGTGGATATCGTGACGGATTATGAGCGGGCCTTTGGTGAAAAACCTCCTGCCACTGCCTCAATAGCCGTTATGAACGATTCAGACAACACGGGTGAGGCGGCCGTGTCCTACGTGGACTACATTATTGTCGGAGACCTGAACCCGTGACGAAAATATCTGCACCACGGGTGAACGCTCACGGATTCAGGGGAGAGTAAGAGTATTGTATGGATTTGAACAATATTATTCAACAGATCATTATTCTGGCGCCACCCCTGCTCTTTGCCCTGACCTTTCACGAGCTGGCCCATGGGTATGTGGCCTGGCGCCTGGGCGATCCCACCGCCAGGAACGCCGGCCGTCTGACCATGAATCCGCTCAGGCACCTGGATCCGCTGGGCGTTCTGGCCTTTATCATCATGAAGATCGGCTGGGCCAAGCCGGTGCCGGTCAACCCGGCGTACTTCAAGAATCCGCGCCAGGGGATGCTTCTGGTCGCCCTGGCCGGGCCCGGCGCCAACATTGTCCTGGCTGTAGCCTCGGCCCTGCTGGTGCGTCTGCTGATCGGTTTTCCGGTGCTGCCTTATTTTATTCTTCGGCCCATGGCCGAAATGCTGGCGGCAAGCGTCTGGATCAATATCATGCTGGCCGTGTTCAACTGTCTGCCCATCCCGCCCCTGGACGGTTCCAAGGTGCTGTTGGGCGTCCTGCCGCCGGATATGGCCCGGAGTTATGAAAAACTTGAGCCCTTTGGTTTTATTCTCCTGCTGCTGCTCTTCTATCTCGGCCTCATTTCCAAGGTCATCATGCCGATCATTCGTTTCGCCCATAATCTGCTGCTGGGCTGAGGTTTTTCAGGGGGAGGAACGGCGGGAAAGGTTGCCTGCCTGAATTTTTTTTTCTACAGTGGAAAGAGCCGGACGGGCGCCCGTAGCTCAGCCGGATAGAGCACCGGCCTTCGAAGCCGGGTGTCGCAGGTTAGAATCCTGCCGGGCGCGCCAGCTGACAGGCGGCACTTTCCACGTCCGCGTGTTGTACTCAGACCTGGACCTGATCTTCCGAGCTGACGACTTTGATCTTGAGGGAGGTGAAGACCGAGATAACGGACGCGCCCATCCTGATCAGCAGCGAGTTGGTCAGGACCCAGATGGTGTCGATCCGGTCCTTCATCTCTTTGCAGGCGTCCTGCCAGAGCGTACGCGCCTCATGGTCGTAATCTTCCATGTTCAGGCAGTCCCAGATCAGGGGGATTTTCCCCTCAGGGCGTTCGGCAAAGGCCTGGCGCCATTTTTCAAGGGCCGGGATTGCATCCTGCACGGTAAATTTTCCGAAGAAGGTAAACTTGAGACAGTCCCTGCCGGATTTGGTAATCCATTCAACCTTCAGGTTTTCCATCTTTTCCTCCTCATGGGCATTGTTGCGTGCAAGACGCGTGTATGTGGAGACAGGCAAGGCGCCGTTCAGGGGGCCAGGTGGCTGTCAGAGTAGAGGTATCTCTTGATTTTGTGGGTGGCGGTCTTGATAAAAGGTTCGCGTCTTTCAATGATCCTGGAGATTTTTGAAGTAACGGGCAGGTGCCCGTTCACCTCAGTGCGTATCTGCTCAAGGTTTGAGGTGATATACTGGTGTCTCTGCTGCCGGCTCTGGCCCCTTGTCTCCGCGTCAATAAATTCGTAATCAGGGTAGATCCAGGCTTCCAGCAGGGCGTTGTTTTCCACCACCAGAGATTCCACTACTATCGCAAAAGAGTTGAGTTTATGTTCAATGGCTTCCGGGTAGATGTTTTCACCGCTGGCCAGGACAATCACCGATTTGGAACGGCCCAT
This sequence comes from Deltaproteobacteria bacterium, assembly GCA_024278495.1. GTDB lineage: Bacteria > Desulfobacterota > Desulfobulbia > Desulfobulbales > Desulfobulbaceae > UBA10518. The sequence goes on along the minus strand of JAJRTB010000275.1, from coordinate 3,311 downwards.
GATGCTCAAATATCCGGCATCGTCCAGCAGACCCATGTCTCCGGTTCGCAGCCAGCCGTCCTTGGTCAGCGTTTCCCGGGTGGCCTCTTCATCGTTCCAGTAACCGGTCATGATGTTGGGACCCCGGGCAAGTATTTCGCCGATACCTGTTTCCGGGTCAGGGGCGTCTATGCGTATTTCAACACCGGGAATGGGTTTGCCGGTCGATCCGATGGGAATGGCCGGATCGCCCTGGGGACCGGCGGCCAGAAGGGGAGCGGATTCGGTCAGGCCGTAGCCGATGAGAAACGGGAACCCGGCGTCGCGCAGAAAGATTTCCACCTCGGGGTTGAGCGCGGCCCCGCCGATTCCCATCACCTCCAGGTTGCCGCCAAAAAAGGAGAGCAGTTTTTTGCCGATCAGGCGATAGATCAATTTCTGGCCGAACCGGAAGCGGCAGAGATATCTGAGCGCTTTATTCTTCTCAATGGCCGGCAGGACTCTCTTCTTAAAGATCTTTTCCATGATCAGGGGCACGACCAGCATGGCCCGGGGCTTCTCTGTGGCGCAGATTTTCTGCAAAACGGTCGGGGTGGGGGTCTTGCCGGCATAGGCAATGCGGCACCCCTTGATCAGGGGCAGGAGAAAGCCGACTGTAAACTCGTAGGTGTGGGAAATAGGGAGAACCGACAGAAAAGTGCTGCCCGGCGCGATCCGGATAAGACCGGCAGCGGACCGGGCATTGGCACAGAGGTTGTTGTGCGTCAGCATCACGGCCTTGGAAAAACCGGATGTGCCGGAGGTGTAGAGGATCGAGGCAACATCATCCGGCCCCACTTCCGGAAAAGGCTCCTGCCCGGCCGGCATGGTTTCGCCATGTTCTTCGGCCTGCTGCAGAAAACGGGAAAAGGGAAGCGGTTCAACGGTCCCGTTTTCTTCAAAATAATCATCCAGGGTAACGATGGTGCGCAGGCTCCTTTTCAATTCATAGATTTTTTCGATTTGACGCTGGGTGGTAAAGAGCAGGTCACATTCCATCTCGGTCAGGATGTGATGGACATCAGCCTCGGGCAGATCCGGTAAAATGGGTACCGCCACTGCTCCGAGGCGGATAATGGCCATGTACACCGTGCCCCAGTTATGCGAGTTTTCAGCCAGGATGGCCACCCGGTCCCCCGGGGAAACTCCCTCTGCCCGGAGATATCCGGCCAGGCACATGATCCGGTGGTGGAACTCGCCATAGGTCAGGGGTTCTTCCAGTGCCATGCCGATAGCCGGAATATCCCTGTAGCGCCTGACCGACTGATCCAGGAGTTCATTCAGGGTTGCTGCTGTTTCCTGAACGGCGGGGAGTCTCTCCCGGCTGGAAGCGTCGGTGGTCTTTTCGTCCTGGTCAGTTGCGAGCGTGTTTTCCGAAGCTACGGTCTTTTCAGAGTGCATGGCATACCTCTTTCCGTTGCGGTGGGTCCCGATGTGCGGAGATCGGGTGTTGTGGTTGATTGGACGAATTTTTTTCTTTTTGCACCTGATTCAAGGTACACGGAAAGCACGGCGGATGTCAACAGGGATGAGCTCGTAATAATGCGTCAACACCGGCAGAACACAACGATAATTCAGTAGGTTACACGGCTGAACGGTCAGGCGGGCATCTTTTTTTCGGATCAGGCAGTAAAGATGGGTTAAAAGCCTGCGGCTCATCTGGAAGCGGTCGGGCCATGGTCCACGCCCGATCACTGTTGGATGCACCACAGGTGAGCGCTTACGGCAAAAGAGGGAGTGGTGTGGGTAAAACTTGCTGTAACTACTAGGAAAAATAGCTAAAATCCTTGACAGGGAGCAACTTGCCATATAACAATAATAGAGAGTGCTGATACGTAGTGATGACGTAACTCGTCACAGGGTTTGTAACTCCGCGATTTTACCTGCTCATAATTTGTAAGTGATGACCCCGTAAAAAGGCATAGGCACTCGCCGGGCACAACGACAGATCAACAGTTGACAACGCTGACCCGTCGGATTCAAGGTTTTTTGACGTATCCGGCAATCGTGAGATTCCTCTAATGTCAGACAGCAGGCTGGATAATATTGCACGTCGAATTTTTCTTGGTTGTACGCTTCTGGGGCTGATCGTGGCCTGGGGGGCTGTCTGGGTGGGCGCGGCGGATGTCCCGATGCTGGACAATGTCGCCAAGAAACGTCCCGGCAGCGCTGCTGTGAAGAGGCTCCCGGCCGCTTCCGGTGCCGGCCCGGTAACCCTTGGGCGGCGCGGCTCTATCTCGCTTGTCAAAGCCCGGCCCGGCAGGTCAACCGCTGCTGCGGCTTGGACCCCGCCCCTTCTCCGCAAGAAAATTTCCTCCAGGAGTTATATTGTCATTGATGGGGAAACCGGTGAAACTCTGGTTGCCAGGGCGCCCGACACCCCCCGCCAACCTGCTTCCACCATCAAGGTCCTGACCGGTATGATCGCGCTGAAGTCCCTGGAGGAAACAGACTGGGTCAGGGTGAGCCGTCGGGCCTCGGACATGCCCCGTTCCAAGGTGTACCTGGACCCCAGGAAGTCCTATCGGGCCGATGACCTGATTAACGCGGTACTCCTGGCTTCGGCCAATGACGCCAGTGTTGCCCTGGCTGAAAAGATTGCCGGCAGTGAAAAGGATTTCGCCAGGATGATGACCCTGCGGGCCAAGCTCTGGGGGGCCGGGAACACGGTATGCCGGACTGCCACCGGCCTGACCGCCAAGGGCCAGTACTCCACGGCCCGGGATCTGGCCACCATCTTCCGCCATGCCATGGAAGACGAGGAGTTCGCCGCCCGCATGGCCCGCTCCAAGGTGCGGACCTCGTACGGCAAGCTGTTGCGTAACCATAACAAGGCCCTGTGGCGGGTCAAGGGCGCGGAAGGCGGCAAAACAGGATATACCCGGGCGGCACGGCAGACCTATGTGGGGAGCTTTTCCCGCGGGGACGGCTCAATTATTGTGGCCATCATGGGCAGCGAGTCCATGTGGTCGGATATTGAAAACCTTGTGGAGTTTGGGTTCAGGAAACAGAAACAGGTGCGGATGGCCCGGGAAAAACTCGGCCCCAGGGGCAGGAAGGTGGCTCTGGCAAATTAGCCCGCATACTTCACAAGCGGCCTGCGGCATTGACGACACTGAAACCGGAGGCCCGGTTCCTGAGCCCCCGGTTTATTTGGGAGATTCGCGCTGGTGTGATTCAGTTTGTTTCAGTGCGGCAGAGCCTGCCGAATCCACCCGGGATGGTGCCTGACGCCCAGAAGGCCCGGCCGTGTTTATAGTCGACAAACCAGTAACCGCCGGGTTTGCGGGTGG